>CACYHJ010000041.1 GCA_902774165.1 Oscillospiraceae bacterium | reverse complement strand
ACGGGCGCTGCCGGCGTTTCGCCGCCGTCCTCCTGCGCGGAGGGTGCGTCCTCGTCAACATAGCCGGCAAACGCACCGTCCGTCGGCGTCTGCTCCCCGGGGTCGGTCTCTGCCGTGGGATCGTCAGAGGGAAGGTCCTCGTTCTCCGGGGTTTCAAGGTTCTCCGGCACGGGAAGGTCCTCGTTCTCCGGGGTCTCAAGGTTCTCCGGCACGGGAAGGTCCTCGTTTTCCGGGGTCTCAAGGTTCTCCGGCACGGGAAGGTCCTCGTTCTCCGGAACCTCCGGGTTCTCCGGAACCTCCGGGTTCTCCGGAATCTCCGGGTTCTCCGGGTTCTCCGGGTTCTCCGGAACCTCCGGGTTCTCCGGAATCTCCGGGTTCTCCGGAATCTCCGGGTTCTCAGGAATCTCCGGGTTCTCAGGAATCTCCGGGTTCTCCGGAATCTCCGGCGCGGTGGGATCCACTACCGGCTCCTCGCCCTTTTTCTTCTTTTTCTTCTTTTTCTCTTTCTTTTCTTTTTTATCTTTCTTTTTCTTTTCTTTATCCTTTTTATTCTTCCGTTTGAACAGCGACTTGAGCTTGCTGAAGAAGCCTTTCTTCTTCTTGCCGTCCTCTTCGCCCTCCTGCGGCGTCACGTCGACGACGGAGGTATAAGGCACCGGCTCCGGCGGAACCGGAGGATTCAGGCTGGTTTCCATCGCGCTGTAATGCCAGCCGATGTAATCCTCGACGATCTCCATGATGCGGGAGACGTTCCGCTCCACGGCGTCAAGAAGGCCCAGATCCAGCTGGCTGTCTTCCAGAATGTAGATGCTGCGGCGGTCGAGCTCGCCGCCCTCGCAGGAGAGAGAATAGGTCAGCGGCCTGCACTCCGCGGGATCGGCAATGAAGCTGTCGTCGGTCAACGCGGTGATAAAGGGCTGATTCTCCGCGAAAATCGTGCGGAACACCTCATTCATCATCACCGCGATCGTATAACGGACAGAGTCGGTCAATTTTCCGTCCGCGTCAGGCAGGTCGATGCGCAGGATGCTCTTGTTGCGGAACCTGCGGACCGGGATGCCGCCGACTTCCGGGTCAAACAGAACCTTCTTCGCGGTGCGGAAATCACCGTAGTGATCCATCAGGTAATAACCGTCTGTCTCCACCGTGATATCGGTATTCGCCCGGACGATCCGCATGCCGGCAATCTCCTTGCAGGCGCCGATTCTCGTGTCGGGAATCACCTCGCCGACGGTATACCTGCGCAACTGGCGGTAGAACTTTCTGCCGACAATATGATCTGCCGCGCGGCGGACCAGCATATGGCCCTCCGCCGTCACGGAAAGCATTTCATAATACTTGCCGTCGAAGGTAAAGAACTGGCCGGGCAGGTACTTCTGGTAAACGTGGCCGATCAGCTCGGCGCCGAAGTAATACTTCTCGCCCTTCTCATCTTCCGTCACGTAGGAGGCGGATCTGAGATCGGCGGCAAACATCGCGATAAAGTCGGCGTTTTTGATGAACCAGACGCGCTCCACCTCGCCCAGACTGATGTTGAACCGCTCGCTGAAGCAAAGAACGTCGGAATGGATCTCGGCGCCGGACGTGCTGCCGGCATACAGCGGCAACGGCGCGCAGAAGGCAACCGCCTCACGGTAGTCCTCCGGCAGAAGCCGGATACTCCCGACGTCGGAATAGCATTTATAGATTTCATACCAGAGCTGGTTTTTCAGGTCATAGGTTTTGATCCCCATCAAAGACAGCTCTTTGGTGATCATGGACTCGCTGGTGGGCTTTGTCGTCATCATCAGAATCAGCTTCAGAATGACGTTGCGCTCGGAGCGGACGAAATCCGCCACGATACAGGGAATGGCCTTCGGGTCGGTCTCGAAGATCGACGCGTTGTCCGCCATGTAATCCCGCAGCATGTAATCCGAAGAGATCACGTTGACGAAGCCCTGGTCCGTCGCTCTGGTGGAAAAGGTCCGCAGCACCTCAAACATGTTGAAGAACTCGTCCTCCACCGTGATATAATTATGCTTTTCCTTCTGCGCGGACCAGAAGTTCGGAGAGGTGCGGAACCGGTCGTCCATCTCCTCCTGGCTGGCGGGAAGGTCGGCATATTTCATCAAATCATAATAATACTGCTTGTCGATCCAGCGGATATCCGAAACCGGGAACGCCTCGCCGCCGTACCATTTGGCGGTGGACACCTGGTTTTTCAGCGCGGCAAAGGAGAGCTCCGTTCCGACGCCGAGATACCGGGAAATGTTCGGCAGCATTCTGTGGTGCAGATACTCGTCGTCCGGGTCCCAGCACATATAGGAGGACGTGCCCTGATACTTGCCGGTGGCCGTCACCTCCGTGATACTGGTCAGCAGGATGTGGGACATGGCGTCCACAAGACCGTCGCAGTTCTTGTCGCACAGGCAGTAGACGATATTGCGCTCGCGGTAATGCTGGCATTTTTTCACGATCATGTTCAGACCGATCTGCGCGGTGGAGATCAGCTTGGAGGGCTCGATAATCACGACGAAGCCGACGTTGTTGAGGAAATTCTCGTTGGCGTCATGCACGTTGATATTCAGCAGCTGCGAACGGGTCAGGATCCCGATATCCGTCTCCCGCGGATGCTCGTCCAGCACGTCGATTTTCCACATGAAGGGGATATTCGTCACCGAGCCGACGCCGTCCTGAAGCCACTCGACGATATCGTCCTCGATCGCGTGTCTGCCGAGGATGACCAGAACCTTTTCATGGGTGAGCAGCGTTCTGTTCATCGGATAAAACGCATAGGGGATCAGATCCGCATAAAACGGGTTGTTGAAAAGAATGCTTTTTCCGTTCAGCAGATCCAGAGAGGAATAGAAATAGTTGTGGTCGATTTCAAACCCGCTCTTTTCCAGCCGGTCATAGAAAACCGCGAAGCTGTTCAGCCGCTGGTCGTCGCTTTCCAGAAGATCCCGCAGGACCTCCTCGTTGGTCACGCTGTAGCTCAGGCCGTTGTTCAGCCCGGTATTCTCAGCGCTCAGCTTGTCGCCGAACAGAGAGCGCAGATATTTTCTGATCAGCGTATAGTTGACCGTCCGCATGGACAGATCGTTCTCGCCGAGAATCAGGCTCGCATATTCCCGCTTGGTAAGGCCGTCCAGACAGAAATACAGCTCGCCGATCATCATAATCCCGAACACCGGATAGAACACGGCGCGGAACAGCCGGTCGTCATAGAACTTCTTGCTGGCCAGCATCAGGAGCACGGAAAGAACCGCCGCGACAATATACATCACGTGAAGGAAGCTTCTGGTCTGGGAGTATTCCTCTTTGATGCACCAGCGGTCATGCTCTTCGTCGTATTCATAAAACACCGCGGCAGTGCGGGTAAAGAGCTGACCGTCGGCCTTCACCGCGTGCTTCATCACGGTAATGCAGGCGCGTTTGAGAATCAGATACACCAGAAGGATCAGCGCGTTGGCGATAAAGAAAACCCAAAAGCCCAGCGTCAGGTTCTCCAAAAGGGTACGCAGCCATTCACTCACCTTTACGAACCCGTCGGCGACGGGTTTCGGCATCCAGGAGTAATCAGCCGCCCGTTTGATCCAGAACGGAAGATCTTGAAAAAACGAAAGCAGCCACTCGTTGATTTTATTCATGAGCGCCATGGCGGCGATGCTGTATACCACGGTAATCACGGGCATAAACATCTGCTTGCTGCGTTCCGGCTTTTTCAGGTTGACCTTTCTGCTCAACAAACACAGAAGAATGATGGGCAGGGAGGCGACAACCAGCTTCAGGAGCATGATAAGAAAGTCAATCATATAATTCCACCCTGTCCAAAGTGATAGAAACCACATAGTCCGCCGTGACGGAAACCTTGTTGCCCTGCTGCAGGAAATCAATAGTCCTCGGCAGCTCGGAATAAGGAATCGGATATTCGTAATTCTCCATCACGGTATAATCGTTATCATAAGCTTCCGCGTCGCCGGCCTCGATGTTGTCGCAGTCGATAAACTTGGAGAACAGGGCGACGGCTTCGTCCGCGGTGTCGCAAACTCTCGAATTATGGGCGGACAAAACCCGCTTTTTGGTCACCGCCTTGGAGGTGAACACATGCAGCACCGAGTTTTCCCGCATGACGTTGCACGCATGAGACAAATAGGTGGAGAACACGGCAAGGCCGGATTCCACGCTTCGGAAAATCCCATTCATGACGTCGTTGAAATGCTTGTATTTTCTGACCATTCTGCCGCGCAGCACCGTCAGGAAGATCACGCCGGCGATCATCAGGACCGCAATTGCGACCGCTGAGACGCCCAGCGACCACACGAAGGATTTCGTCCGGTTCAGGTTGCTGAAAATCAGCGGCAAAAAGCCGAAAAGATAGGCCGCCGCGGAGATCACTCCCACCAGAATCGCTCTTCGTTTGGTCATTCTCTGTTGAATCGCAAGGCGTATCTCCTGATCCGCCTCGCGCATTTTTTTCTTGTACCCGTCCAGCCGGAAGATCTGCGGGGTCGACGCCGCGACCATCTCCTGCTCCTCCTCCAGCATTTTCAGCTCAATGTCTTCCTTCTGGTTGTCGTTGAGCTGCTGGGCGCGCTCGTCCTCGATTTTATTCTGAGAACGGAACTCATTTCTTGCCGCCGCCTTGAGAACGCGCTGCGGCTCGCGCATATAGCGGACGAACCGCTTTTCGATCTCGCGGAACCTGCCGCCCCAGAGCGCGTATTCATTATCGGGGCAGTCGCGGGAGAGCCCGACTTTTTGATACCGGGCGTACATCTCGCCGCGGGAATACTCGGTGATCTCAACGGGGACCGACACCTCGGACTCAAACAGCTCCTGAGAGGTTCTGCGGTCCAGCTGGCCGGAGAATTCCCGGTCAAGATCCAGGGACATTTCGCGGATGAACTGGCTTGTGGCCTTCAGCTTGCCCAGATATTCGGAGAAGACCGTCTTGATGGCGTCCTCGTCCATCTGCAGATCGACCCGGTATACCCGCTGCGCCTTCAGGGCTCCCTTCGGCAGCTCGTTTGCCGCGAGCACCAGCAGGAAGCTGATCATGCGCAGCTGATCGGACAGATACTGCTTGTGATCCGCCGGAACAAGGTCGAAGACCATATACTTCAGCTTGTCGCTGAACAGATTGAACTCGGCGAACCGGGAATAATCCGACTCGTCGTTGCCGTCCCATTCGATTCCCTGCAGATAGTTCTCGTAGTCAAAGGTGCGGGGCGCGAAACAGAGCACCTCTTCGGGCAGGCGGTCAATAAACTTATAGCTGCGTTCCAGCTCCGCCAGAAGCTCCGCTTTATAGGAATTTTCCACCAGGCGTTCGTTATAGTCCGGGTCGGAGTGCAGCAGATCGTTTTCGCCGAGCAGCTTGATGAAATCAACGATCTGATCACACCCCACGTAAGACAGAATCGCCTTGGCGTCGCCGTGACGGACAGCGTCGATCAGAAGCTCGGCGCTGTCCTCCGGCACAAATCGTTTCAGGTCTTCCCGGAGAAGGGAATCAAGCCGCATCGCCGTCTCCGTCAGATTCAGCTCCCTGAGCTGACTTCTGAGCATATACTCATAGAGCGGCATTTCCCCGGAAACAATTCGGTGAAGCATTTCGCTGTTCTCGACCTGATAGTTGAAGGACACCGCGCCGCAAAGCGCGGAAGTTAGTCGGGTCAGCGGATTCTGAGTGGCCGCGTCGAAGCTTTCGAACCGCGCCTTTCTCAGGCCGTCCAGCTTTTCCCAGCTGAGCGCCTTATTCGTTCCTGCCGCGTGGGGATCCTTATACCCGGTATAATCAAACGGATTCACCTGCGACAGGCCGTCCTGGTTCACGATAACCGCGCGCCACTGCTTGTGGAATTCCGTGATCTTGTAGATCTCGGGCAGCATCTGCTCGATGCTTTTCCCGTCTCTGTTCCACTGGCAGAACACGATCTCGTCGTTAAGCAGGGGCTTGACGAACGGGCTGAATTCCCGATACAGGTCCATGATTCTTTTTTCGGCGATAATAACCGTGAACAACGGCTTCACCTCCTTGTTTTATTGCGGTACGGAATCAGGCTCTGACAAGCTTTCTGAGCTCTTCCACCTTCGATTCGAAATCAAAGGTGTTCAGCTCCTTGATCTTATTGCAGACCTTCTTCATGACCATATTGATCACGCGGTTGTCACCGATCTCGGAGTTCTTTCTGAGTTCTTCATTCTGATTATATTCATCATTGTTGAAGTTGTCAATCAGCAGCCTGAACTGCTCCTCGAGACGGTTGGAAAGGATCGGCGCGCGGTCGGCTTCCTGCTCGTAACGGTCGATCTCCTGACTGATCACGCCGATGACGCTGTCGATCATGATGGCAAGCTCGTTGTCGTCCAGCTTCGCGCGGGGCAGGGAATTGTAGTACATCAGCGGGATCTCGAACAGACTGGTTCTGCCCTTATGGCCGTCGCCGATGTTGAACTCGCTGGCGGCCTTGAAGAACGCGGTCTCGGAGTATCTGCGGTTGTACTCCACGTCGAACTTATGGCGCTCGGCGGACATTTCATAGATCTTCGAGACGGAAGCTCTGTCTCTGTACAGCGCGTCGAGCACCTCATAGAACTCGTCGCACTCGGTGCCGTTGGAGACGATCAGAATGGTAAGATCCCCTTCGGTATCCTCCAGGGCGAAGATTCTCTTCTTCGCGTCGAACCGGGAGGACGGATGGGTCTTGATCATGCTGTAAACGATACCGTAGATCAGCGCAGAATGGATCTTGACCATCTCTTTGTAATGGGTATCCATCGACAGCTCTTCCATCTCGGTCAGCGAATCCCAGCGTTTGTCGATATGCAGGGAGATCGTGGCGCTCTTGGTGGAGTCGGGCCCGATGTTCTTGATATACTCGTTATACGCGGTGAAGTAGATGCCCGCGTTCTCGCCGTAGCCTGCCTGGCCGTTGCTGCTCTCGGGGCTCTTGAAGCGGGCAAGCTGGTCGGGCGTGATGTTATAAAGCGCGTTGAAGAACCGCAGGTCATACTTCGAAACGGTGTCGGACTCCTGCGGGGACAGCGGGATCGCCTCGAGCTCGGTCTTGATGTCAAGATCGCGCAGCTTCAGAAGGCCGTTGTTGAACGCGCAGACGGAAACGTCTCTGGGCTCTTTGAAGGTGGAGAAGCCGATACCGGAGGAGGCAAGCCGCTTGCCGAAGAGGATACGGCTCTTTCTGTACTCGTCCTTCTGGGGTCTGGTGACCTCGGGAACGATGAAATCCTCGTCCTCGTCCTTGCCGCTGTTCTCCGCGAAGAAGGCGTTGAACGTGCACTCGGCGTCGATGGCCTTGAAGATGTTCAGGTTGATGACCTCGTCGCAGTCGGAACGGACCGACTCACGGAAGTAGTCGATCAGGACCGCGTCGAAGATATCGGTTCTCGGATTGTCGCCGTAGGGGTCGTAAGCCGCAAGACGCGCGCTCTCCGCGTTCTTCTTGACGGCCTCGAAGATATCGGCATTCAGCTCGTCGGGCAGAAGCAGGCCTTCGCTGCCCTCCGGGCACATCGTCGCAAGCCGGTCAAGGTGCCGCTTTTCGCCGAGGATGTAGGTGGTGCTGTCGCCCTTCTTGAAGCGGAGCTTTTCAACGATATCGTCCTTCGCCTTGCCCAGGCTGACGACCTTGGCGGTAAAGCTGCCGTAGAAGGACTCGAATTCCTTGTTCAATCTGTCAACGTACTCCAGCGCGACCTCAAAGGCGGCGGAGAACAGGATGGCGTCGCGATACTCCAGCACCGCGTTGCTGTAAGCCGGCAGATGCTTGTTGAACGCGTCCCAGACCTTCTTCATGCCGATCTTCTCCAGCAGACCGACGTCCTCTTTTTCAAGGGCGACCACGTCGTCGAGGCAGCGTTCTTCATCCTTAGAGGAGCCGCCGGCGACGTCAAACAGATTCGAGTTGTCCGCGTTGGCCGCGTAAACCGCGACAGCGTCGGATTTTCTCTTGAGGGTGGAGGCGATACGGTCCTGCTCCTCCGCCAGCTTCTGCTGAAGGGAATAGAGCATATAGCGGATCGCGTTGGGATGCATGGCGCCGCGGGAGGTCTTGAGCAGGGTTTCCAGATGATACCCTTCCACGTCCTGCGCCACGGAGGGAGCGGTATACAGAATGGACTTGGCTCTCGCGTTCGCGGTGGTGCGGGCCTTGTTCTTGACAAGGCTCTCATACAGGCGGATCATCTCCAGGTTCTCCGCCGCATGGCCTCTGTCGCTTTCGTTGCTCTCGTAGTCCTTCTTCTGTCTGAGAGCGCTGACCTGGGTTTCATAGGCGGAAACCTCGGGCAGGTTGACGAAGGTGGAACGGATCTCGTTCTTGTAATCGCCGATGAACATATCAATCTTGTCGGCGACGGAATTCACCACGTCGCTGCCGGCGGTGATCAGGTAGGATTTGATATCCACGCCGAATCTCTGCTCGTCGTTCTGCAGGGAAGAGATATAGATGTCGGCGATTGTGGGCGCGGCGTCGTTGGTAATGGCGCGTTTTTTCTTGAACTCCGCGGTCGCCTCTTTGAACTTCTGGTCATATTTCAGCCAGCTGCCGGCCTCGTCCGCGCCGATGCGGTCCATGGCGCGGGTGTAGGCGATGTAATCC
Source organism: Oscillospiraceae bacterium (assembly GCA_902774165.1). Lineage (GTDB taxonomy): Bacteria > Bacillota > Clostridia > Oscillospirales > Acutalibacteraceae > RGIG2774. Next base: position 3,056 of record CACYHJ010000041.1, on the reverse strand, counting down.
GCGACGTCCTCATAGGGATAACGCAGGACGGAGGCGCCGATGCCGCCGAACCTGTTTCTGCCCAGGTTGTCGCCGTTGGCGAACTCTTTGATGATATTGTCTTCCATACTGAACGCTCTGCGCTGCATGGGGCCGATGTTCTGCTCGTAAAGGCTCTGGGCGGCGAACTCCTTGTACTGCTCCAGCGTCTGCATGCTGACCTGGCTCTGGTCGATGCGATCAAGCAGGAAGCAGAAGTCGAAGGGGAGATTCTCCAGCCGGTCGACGCCTTCGGTGGTGGTGGGCACGTCGATGTGCAGGGCGTTGTAGCGCTCCAGATCCTTTCTGACGCCGCAGAAGCCGCTGGCCTTGATCATGAAGGCGTTGATCTCCTTGATCGTGGCGTAGCCGTTTCTGCGCAGGCTCACGCGCTCGGCCTCGGTGGGGATGACCGTATCCATCACGCCGGGCAGCAGCAGGAAGCCGCGGATAATGGCGGATTTCTCACGGTAGTGCTTATGCAGATACTCACGGATCAGCATGCCGACCGTCATCGCGATGCCGGAACCGGTGCCGCCCGCCGCGGAGGAAACGATGACGACGCGAAGCGCCTGCTGAACGTCTTCGCCGTCCTTGAGGAACAGGTCGTCGATCGCCTTATACAGCTTGGAAATGTTGCCCGAACGGATCGTCGCGTTCAGCGCGAGTCTCGAGATCGCGCGGACCTGGCCGGCGCCCTCGGAAACCGTCTTGGGATAGAGGGTCGTGTTGTTGGGGAACCAGTTCTGGCGCGCGTCGTCGTCGTTCTTCAGATAGTCGAGGACGCTCTGGGTGGAAGAGGTCTGCACCGCAATCACCCGGGCCTTGGAGCCCTTGACGCCGCGCAGGCTGTTGACGTCGGTATCCATTGCGACGAAGCGAAGGTATTCCAGCTCGCCCTCCGCGCTGCGCTCCGCGACTCTGGTGATGATCTCAGAGCCGATGCCGCCGACGCCCACGAACAACGTCGCGGGGATTCGATTGTAGTTGAGTTTTTCCTTTGCCATAATTATTTCCTCCGTTTTTTAATGTTGATTTAAGGTTGCGGTAACGTTCGATCTTCTTGTATTGATCTGAATCATCGGGCAGGCGCCCTCTTCTTTGATCTGCGTTGCCTCGGGATCGGTCGCGGGGGTATAGGAACCATGGGAATTCTTGACGTAGCTGGTGCCGTTGATCACAACGTCCTGCACGCCGCCGCCGGCGGAAATTTTCGAAATGCCGAATTTTCTGCGTTTGGAGGGCGTCCAGCGCTTGCCCACCGCGTAAAGGGTGAACTTCGCGGTGCACCGGTCGTTGGGGTTGGGCGGCATCGGGGAAGAGATGGAAAGCGTCTTGCTCTTCCGGCTGTAATCCAGCTTGGTGCCGTTGATCTCCCTGCCGCCCAGAGTGAAGATCAGGTTGTCGGAGCCGATATGCTTCGGCAGCACCTTCCGGCTCATGATAAAGAGGATCACCGCGAGGATCACCAGCAGGCCGAGGAAACCGAGCAGCCAGAGGATGATCGGGCTCCACCAGCGGAAGGTGACGACGGTGGACGCTTTTGCCTCCACCGGTTTGTCGAAATTATCGGTGGTATGCGCCGTCACCGTGAATTTATAGGTCCCGTCCTCCGGGGTGACCGTTTTGCCGTCCTGATCGACGCCGGGCATGATCTCATAGGCGGATTCGCCCGGCAGCAGCTTTTTGCTGAAGACGACCTTCCCGTCCCCGAAGTTAAACTCCGGATTCAGCGCTTCCAGCTCCGCGTCGGAGAGCTTCAGCTCTTCATCGCCCGGCTCCGCGTCCTTGTCCTTGCGGTCGTTTTTATCCAGACGGATCTTGACGATGATCGGCTTCCATTCGCCCTGCATCTTCGTGCGGTACCAGTTGTTGTCCTGCTGACATTTGACGTCAATCGAAAGCTTCCACGGGGGCGGGAATTCCACTTTGAATCCCTTGAAGAGCGGGCTGTCGAAATTCCAGATTTTATACTTTCCGAGATACGTCGCGCCTACAACGAGCTTCTGCTCTTCATCGCTGGGCTGCAGGTCGAGCACCGCGTTGTTTTCGATCGGATCGCCGTTCAGCTTGATATCGTAGATGATATTCTTGCCCAGCAGCTCGGAATCGGAAACGTCCTCCTTGGTGACCTTGTCCACGATCATATTCTTCAGCGTGTAATTGCCGGGATAGATCGTGCTGTTCTCGGTCACCTCTACGCCGTCGCTGTCGGTCAGGATCGTTTTGATGCGCACGTCGGGTTCGTAAAAGATCTCGAGTTTGTCAGCGTCCGTACAGTCAAGGGTGCAGCTGCCGGCCTTGCATTTGCCGAAGGTGACCACCTGCCCCGCCAGCGTTCTGTCTACCTTGATCTCATCATGATCGCCTTTATATCCGACGCTGATTTCACTGAACCGGCGCTGGCCGCTGTCAAGGCTGACGGAAACCTTTTTCCCGTCGGGGTCGGTCAGCGCATTGATCCGGGCGTTCTGCCCCTGGGCAAAAACGATCACCTTGCGCATGGACAGATCCAGATTCAGGGACGTGCCGCTCAGGCGGTTCGCGGGAAGGACGTTGCGCTGGAAGATGGCGTTGCAGATATCGATCAGCTTGTCCTTCAGATCCACGTCGCTGGATTTTGCCGCGAAGAAGTTCTTATCCGGCTTCCCCTGCAGCTCCATCGCTTCCTGTCCGATGCCCAGATACTGGACCTTGATCTCCTTTGAGGCGCGTTTCAGCAGCTCCACTTCAAGCGTCTCTTTGGTTTTATACTCGTCAAAGATACCGTCGGTCAGCACGATCAGCCACTTTTCATACTTCCCGTCCAGCTCCTTCAGATAGTTCAAAGCGTCGTCCACCGGCCGGAACGGAGTCCCGTAAGCATAAATCGTATATAAATTGCTGAGCTTGTCAATATCTCCCGGTCTGTCGATCTCAATTTTGTCGTTGGGGTTCGCCGCGTTCGCGGAGGTGCCGGCCTCCGGCCGGCTGCCGTCGGTACGGACCTCCCACATGGGGAACACGCACAGCCGGTCGCCGTGATCGTAATCCAGCAT
>CACYHJ010000040.1 GCA_902774165.1 Oscillospiraceae bacterium | reverse complement strand
CCTGCGCGGACGTGTATCTCAACGGCGAATTCGTCGGCTACCGCGAGGGCAGCCACAACACCTTCGATTTTGATATCACCGCGCTGGTGCGCGAGGGCGAGAACGAGCTGGTCGCCGTGGTCTGGAAATGGTGCAACGGCTCCTTCCTCGAGGCGCAGGATATGTTCCGCGAGAACGGCATTTTCCGCGACGTGCTGCTGTATCATTATCCGGAAACCTATCTTTATGATTACCGCGTCGACGTCGAAAAAACAGGCGGAAGATATTCCCTGACCGTCAGCGCCGACCTCGCGGGCGACAAGGCGGGCAAGACCGTGACCGCCGCGCTCTTTGACGGCGATACGCTGATCGCGGAAAAGGAACTGAAGGACGGCAACGCGGTGATGAAAAACCTCGCCGTGACCGAGTGGAACGCCGAGGAGCCCAAGGTCTACGAGCTGTATCTGACCCTTGCGGACGAGGCGGGCGAGCTCATGGCGATCCGCAGCTTCACCGGTTTCAAAACCATCAGAATCGAGGGCAATCTCTTCTATTTCAACGGCAAACTCATCAAGCTCAAGGGCGTGAACCACCACGATTCCAGTATTGTGGGCGGCTACGCCATGACCGCCGGGGAGCTGGAACGCGACGTAAAAATCATGAAGGACTATAACGTCAACTGCGTGCGCACCTCCCACTATCCGCCCGACCCGTACTTCCTGACCCTCTGCGACCTTTACGGCCTGTACGTGGTGGACGAGGCGGATATCGAGACTCACGGCGCCGGCGAGCTGTTCGGCGATTTCAGCTATCTGAGCATGCAGAAAAAATGGGTGACCCACTATGTGGACCGGGTAAAGCGCATGTATTTCCGCGACCGGAACCACCCCTCGCTTCTGATGTGGTCCCTGGGCAACGAATCCGGCGGCTACACCTGCCAGGACGCCTGCTATAAATTCCTCAAATCCACCGGCACGCCCATCCCCGTGCATTACGAGAGCGTGATCCACACCAAGCGGATGCACTACGACGTGATCTCCCATATGTATACCGACATTCCCACCACGAAAAAAATCGGCGAGGGCGCCTCCGACCTGCCCGGCGCGAAGCCCGGTGACTATAAGATATTCCCCTTCTTCCAGTGCGAATACGCCCACGCCATGGGCGTCGGCCCCGGCTGTCTGGAGGAATACTGGGAGCAGTTCTATAAATACGACAACCTGATGGGCGGCTGCATCTGGGAATTCGTCGACCACACCGTGCTGCACGACGGCGACGGCTTCAAATACAAATACACCTACGGCGGCGACCACGGCGAGCGCCAGCACGACGGCAATTTCTGCGTGGACGGACTGTTCTACGCCGACCGCCGTCCCCACACCGGCGCGCTGGAGATGAGAAACGTCTACCGTCCGCTGCGCGCAAGGCTTGTCAAGGGCAATAAATTTGAATTTACCAACACAAACCGCTTCCGTTCGAGCGGCTATCTGCGCATCCACTGGACGCTGACGAAGAACGGCGTTCCCGCCGACTGCGGCGACCTGACGCCGGATATCAAACCCGAAAAGACGGCGGCGGTCACCCTGCCCGTGGCGGTGAAGGACAAGAGCCTCGACCACGCGGTGCTGTTTGAATATTACGACGGCGACACCTGCCTTGCAGACGAGCAGATCACCCTGCACGACGCGGCGTATCAGTTCACCGTGCCCATCGGCGACAAGGCGGCGGTATGGTCGAAAAACGGCGAGCTGACCGTCGATTTCGACAACGGCTGCGCGGTGTTCGACAAGGCCACGGGCTTTATGAAACGCTTTACGGCGGGCGGCAGAGAGCTGATCTCGGCGGACAGAGCCGCCGGCGACGCGTTCCGCCCGAACTTCTTCAAGGCGTACGTCGATAACGATATGCACCGCCGCGGCGAGATGGAACGTGCCGGCCTGCGGGAGCTTGAGCCCCGTCTGGTGGATCTTTCTGCCGAGGCGGGCGACGGTGAAATCGTCGTGATCGCGTATTATGATATTTACAGCCGCGACCGCCTGTTCTACTCTGTGGAGCTGACCTATACGATCAGCGCGTCCGGCGTTCTCGAGGTCAGCGCGGAGCTGACGGATACCACCGCCGCGGCCTTCGCCGACATCCTGCGCTTCGGCGTGGTCCTGCCGATGCCGAAGCAGTACGACAACGTGGAATACTACGGCATGGGGCCATACGAGAACCTTCCCGATTTCAACGCGCAGTGCCATATGGGTGTGTTCAAGGCGAAGGTGGACGACCTGTTCGAGCATTACGTCTACCCGCAGGACAACGGCAATCACGGGAACGTGAAGTACCTGAAGCTGACCGACGGCGACGGAAAGGGCTTTACTTTCTACGCCGACAGCGCCTTTTCCTTCTCGGCGCACCATACCACGCAGGAGATCCTCAACGCCGCGACGCACGACGAGGAGGTGACGCCCGTGGACGCGACGGTGCTGTCCCTCGACGGGCAGATCCGCGGCACCGGCACCGGCAGCTGCGGCCCCGACACGCTCCCGCAATACCGGCTGAACGCCTATGAGCACAGCTATGAATCGGGCGACGCCTACACCCTGAGATTCACGGTGGTTCCGGAGGAATAAAATGTATACGATCACATGGACCGACGGCGCGGGCGACCGCTCCGACGCGGAAAAAATCAGGATCAGGGTGTTCGTCGACGAGCAGGGCTACCGGGTCGAGGACGATCTTGTGCCCGCGGAGGACAATATTTCCCTGCACGTCACCGTGTACGACGGTGAAACGCCGGTCGGCGCGGGACGGCTGATGCCCTATTATCACAAAAATTCCTATAAGGCGGGCAGAATCGCGGTCCTGCCCGAATACCGGGGCAGGGGGATCGGCAGGCTGATCGTCGACGCGCTCTGCGGCAAGGCGAAGGCGCTGGGGGCGGAGATTCTGTATATCGACGCCCAGACCCACGCCGTGCCCTTTTATGAGAAATGCGGGTTTTACCGCACCTCGGTGGAGCATCCCGACTGCGGCGAGCCCCATATTTACATGGCGAAAACCTTTGATCTGGAAGGGATCGGCTGGGTTTCGTTCGGCGACAGGGACGAGGTCGTGATTTTCCGGAACGACTTCGATTTCCCGGAAAACATCTCGTCCGTTTCGGCGGATATCCTGACGCTGGGCTTTTTCGAGGCCTATCTCAACGGCGAAAAGATCTCCGACGATCTCTATGCGCCGGCGTGGACCAACTATCAGCCGCAGGATTTCAGCGCCGCACATTTCCCCGTACGCGACACCTTCTGCCACCGGGCGTATTTTCTGCGCTATGACCTGACGCGCGCAGCGCGGGCGGGCAGAAACGCCTTTGCGCTGCACATCGCCGACGGCTGGCACGGCCAGTGGGAATGCCGGAACGAGGGGATGCGCCCCTACGGCGAGAAAAAGCTCTGCTTCAAAATCACCGTCACGACGGCGGACGGGAAGGAAGTCGTTTATTCCTCAAACGACGGCGGCGCGTTCCGTCCGAGCTTCATCACGAAATCCAGCATGTATTTCGGCGAGACCCACGACCTGCGGCTGATGGGCGAGGATCCCTTCACCGCCGATCTCACCGGCCTGGCGTTCTCTCCCGTGCGGAAAACCGAGCGTCCCTACACCCTCGTGCAGCGGCAGACCTGCCCGCCCGACCGGGTGCTGCGCCGGATCACGAACCCGAAGGTGATATACGAATTCGGCGACCGGAAGATCTACGACCTGGGGGAGAACCTCTCCGGCTTCGCGGTGCTGAAATTCGGCTTTGACGCGCGCGCCAACGAGCGCGTGATCGTGCGTTACGCCGAGAATCTGAACGAGGACGGGTCCCTGAATTTCCATTCCACCGGCGGCACCGCCCGCCTGAGCGTGGACGAGTTCCGCAGCTGCGGCGGGGAGACGGCGAAAAACGCGCTGCTGTACCCGCGCTTTCTGTGGCATACGGGCAGATACGTCGAGGTAACCGGCTGGCATGAATTCGTTTCGTTCTGCCTTGCCGCCTCCGACGTGCCGGTCACCGCGGAGTTCCGCTCCTCCGACGAGGTGCTCAACTGGATCTTCGACGCCTACGTCCGGACTCAGACCGACAACATCCACACCTGCGTGCCCTCCGACTGCCCCCACCGGGAGCGGCTGGGCTACACCGGCGACGGGCAGCTTGCGTCCGGTGCGGTGATGACCGTCTACGACGCGAAGGAAATGTACCGCAAGTGGATCCGAGATATCGCCGACTGTCAGGACGTTTACGGCGGCCACGTGCAGCACACCGCGCCTTATTACGGCGGAGGCGGCGGCCCCGGCGGCTGGGGCTGCGCGATGGTGGCGATGCCTTATAACTTCCGTAAATTCTACGGTGAGGATAACATCATCAAAGAATATTATCCCCACATGAAAAAATATCTCGACTATATGGAAGCGCACTGCGACGGCCATATCGTCACCCGCGGCGAGCCGGGCGGCTGGTGCCTGGGCGACTGGTGTACCCCTCATAACAACAAGGTGGGCATCCTGATCCCGGAGCCCTTTGTCAACACCTATTTCTATATCCGTTCCCTGCGGCAAACGATCGAGATCGCGCCGGTTGCGGGGGAGCAGGCCGATATCCCGGAGCTGAAGGCGCGGGAAGCCGCGGCGTCAAAGGCGTTTGTCGAAACGTTCATGGATCCCGCCACCGGTTCCTTCTGCAACGAGGTCTGCGGCGCGGACGCATTCGCGATCGACCTTGGCCTGGGCGACGAACGCACGCTTGAGAACCTCGTGCGGCATTATCGGGCGCTGGGCACCTTTGACACCGGCATTTTCGGCACCCCCTTCGTACTGAAGGTCCTGTTCGAGCACGGGTACGGCGACGACGCTTACCGGCTGCTTGCCAACCGGGGCGAGGTCAGCTTCTTCCACATGATGGACAGCGGCGCGACGACGCTCTGGGAGGAATGGTTCAACGAGCACAGCTCCAACCACCCGATGTTCGGCGCGGTCGTCGAATTCCTGTTCAAATATCTTCTCGGGATCCGCCAGCCGGAGGACTCCGTCGGCTTTGAAACCGTTGCGGTCGACCCCGTCCCCGCGCCCTCGCTGGACTGGGCGGAGGGCAGCGTGACCCTCGGCGGAAAGAAGATCTTCGTCCGCGTGGAACACGGCAGGGTCGTCAGGAAGGAAATCGGATGAGAAAATACTGATTTGTCGGGCTGACGCCCGACCGGCAATCGGTATTCGGCAATCGGCATTCGGATTGTAAATTTGACGTCTGCTTTTTTTGATATGACATCCATCGTCAAATTTACAATTCTGTATATTTTACAAGATAATCTCAAGTATAATGCTGAGCGTCTATTTGACAGACACGATTGCCGAATGCCGATTGACGATTGCCGTAAAATACTGATTTGCGAGCCGCTTTGCGGCTCGACAAATCAGTATTTATAAAACCACCGCCTGAACCGGATCTTCGGTTCAGGCGGCGGTTTTATTCTTTCACTTCAATCCTGTCGCCCAGGTCTGCAAGCTCCCGGAAGACCGGGCGCTCTTTCAGACTGACGTTGGGCGCGTGGTAGGTCAGCATCAGCCGGTCCCCGGCGCGGAAGATCATGCCGTGGCCGCCGTCGTTTGTGATGATCGGGGCCAGATGCTCGAATTTTCCGTCGATCTCCCCGTTGTCGGACCGGGCGACGCATTCCGCGTACTTCCCGTCGGGGAAGGTGGACCAGATCATCAGCAGGACGTCGTCCTTCGTGCGGTACAGAAACGGCCCGTCGGTGACGTAGTGTCCGTCGCTGAGCGCGGTATGGACGTAGTAGGGCTCCGAGGCGGCGAAGATTTCCGTCGGCTCGCCCTCCGCGGCGCTCAGATCCCCGTTCAGCCGGACGAAACAGATCGTGCCGTCGATGATCTGGGTGTGTTCGTGGCAGAAAACAAGATAAGGCTGCCCTTTCTTGTCGACGTACAGCGTGCCGTCAAGGCATTCCCATGCCGGCGGGGTCAGCGCGCCGTCGCTGTTGGGCCGGAAGGGGCCCTCCGGGCGGTCGGCGACCAGCGAGTAGGTGCCGCGCAGCCCGTTTTTCTTCGTGAATGTGGCGAACATATAATACTTCCCGTTGTATTTGTGGACCTCCGGCGCCCAGTTGACCTCCCGGTTCAGCCCGTACCGCCCGGAATCGAAGCACTGCGCCGGCCCGCTCCATGCCGCAAGGTCGGCGGAGGTGTATACGTCGAAGCCGCCGGTGCTCCGGCCGAACTGCGCACCGCGGGTGCCGTACATATAGTAAACGCCGTTTTCCGCCAGCACGAACGGGTCGCGGATGTTGATGTCCTTTGTCTGCATAAAAATCCTTCCTTTTTATATCGGTTTCAGTTGTTCTGCAGCACCGCAACGGCGCCCTCTTTGAGATAGACTTCCCGGAATCCCTCTGTCAGCAGCCGCGCCGCCCGCAGAGCGTTGAGCTCTCCCTGCGCCCCGCTGAGATCCAGAATCGTGTATTCCGTGCTGTAAACGTCCCTGCATTCGCGGATCACGTTGCCCTCCGCGTCCACCTCCGGCTGAAAATAGACCCGGATTTCTCCGCAGTCGGTCAAAAAGGCCGTGAATTCCGAGGACGCGGTCACGTCGGCGCCGTAGGGGATCATCGACAGCGCCTCCGTCTTCGCCCGGCGGAGCTCCGCGTTCTTTCCATTGTCCCGGACGTAGTGGGCGCGGGGGAGGATCTGCCCGCAGAAGGTCAGCAGGCAGGCCAGAACGCAGAAGGCGGCCGCCATCTGTTTTTTACGGCCCTTCAGAGTGTCCAGCGCGCCGAGGAACACGTAAAGCGTCAGCGCGGCGGCGCCGAAGGCGTGCTGGTAGCCCACGGACGCGTCGTAATCCGCGCCCAGCAGATTCAGGATCAGCACCGGGACCAGCAGGATCAGCTGCCCCCGGTCCTTCGTCATAAAGGGCAGGCATCCGAGGCTTGCGAACATCAGCACGACAAAGCCGATCTTTTCTTCGCTGAATACGCTTTTGAGCAGGTACCCGGGATCCTTCAGCAGGAATTCAAAGAATTTCGCGTTACCGTAAACGCTGTTGTCCGGCACAAACAGCCGCTTCGCCGTCAGCAGGCAGAAGATCAGCGCCAGCAGCGCCGGGATCAGGGCGGCAAGCCCCGCGATCCGCTCTTTCCGCATGAAAAACGCGTAAATCGCGATAAACAGCACAATCACCGCGCCCTCCGCGCCCACGGCGGCCGTCAGCAGCGCGCACAGGGCGAAGGGGACGATCTTTTTTCGTTCAAGAAAATACAGCGTCCAGAGAACCAGCGGCACAAGGAAACACTGTTCGTGAAAATCATAGAACGCGGCGTTCCAGATCCCCGGAAAGAGAAAATAAACGCAGACCGCGCAAAGCCGCGTCTTCTCGCTCATGCCGCGCGTTCTCATGATCCCGTGAAGCGGGAACACGCCGGAGGCCAGCGCCGCTGCCTGCAGAACGAGATACGGCGTCATGCTGTGAAACAGCATCCAAAGAACCGTCAGCGGGTACAGAAGGGGAGACGGGGCGGTATCAAAGCGGTAAGTCTCCGCGTCCGCCGTGCGCAGCAGAGTGGCGCCGGTTTTCGCGAGGGAATCAAATACCTGCGCGTAAACGCCCATGTCGTAATGCTCCGCCGCCATGTTCCGGTATCGAAGGCAGGTCTCGACGGCGAGAAAGACGAACATCACTCCCGCGCCCGCGGCCGCGAGGACGCCGACGGGGATGCGCCGGGGCTTCAGCCGCAGCTCCTTTGTGCCGAAGCAGTAATGGGCGGCGACGGCGCACAGGACCATCAGGATCAGGCAGAACCACACGTTGAACGCGTCGTAGCAGAGCAGCGCGAAATAGACGGATACGCAGCAGAACATCAGAAGGCGGAACACCGTATCGTTCCGGACGAAATGCCGCAGCACCGTCAGAAGCGCGAACAGCCCCGCGATGACGCAGCCCGCCGTGATAAAGCCGGCGTTGGCGGTAAACTCCAGCGAGGAGAATTTCACGCCCTTGAAAATCCGGACGTAGAGCAGCATCGCCGAAGAGCCGAGGGCGTAGGCGCTCAGCAGATTCACGATCAGCGGTTCGATCCGTATTTTTTTTATCGCGTCTTTGATCTTCATCTCTTTCCCCTTTTTCTTCCAGTTTCCAGTTTGCATTTCACATATCACATATCACATTTCACATTTCACATTTCACATTTCACATATCTTCTATCGCAGCCTTCTGCGCGTTGATCGCCCGGATGAGCGCGGGGTCGAATTTCGGTTTTCTGTCGTAGGTGTAAAGCCCGTTCTGCTCCTGCTCCACGTCGGTCAGCTGCGTATAGCAGAAGCCGAAGAACCGGTCGTTGAACAGCAGCGCTTCGGTCAGGCCTTTATACCGGGCGATGAATTCCTCCTCGGTCTTCGGCGCGTTGCCGTAACCCCAGCCGTCGCCCTCGCTCCAGCGGATGCCTCCGTATTCGCTCACGAAGGTGGGCTGCCCGATCGTGTAATGCTGTCGGTAGCCCAGATTGTCGTAAAGCTCGCCGGTTTCCATCAACTGATCATAGCGCGGCTTAAAGACCGCGGGATCCTGCTCGTAATCGTGCACGTCGTAAATATCGGTCTCCACGTGGAAGCCGCCGCTCACGTCGATGCAGGGGCGGGTGGGGTCCATGGCCTTCGTGACCCGGTAGACGGTGCGCAGCACCTCGTCGCACTGCTTCCTGCCGTCCCGGTCCCAGGTCTCGTTGAAGGGGCACCAGCCGATGATCGAGGGGTGGTTGAAATCCCGCTCCACCTCCTCCATCCATTCGTACAGGATGGGGTAAACGCTGTCCTCCCGGGTGTGGTCAAGGCCCCAGTTGGGGTATTCGCCCCAGACGAGATAGCCCATTCTGTCCGCGTGGTATAAGAAACGCGGCTCGAAGATCTTTTCGTGCAGGCGCGCGCCGTTGAAGCCCATGGCCACGGAGCGCTCGACGTCGCCCTTCAAAAAGTCGTCGTCCGGCGCGGTATAGATTCCCTCGGGATTGAAGCTCTGGTCGAGCACCAGCCGCTGGAACACGGATTTTTCGTTGATCAGGAAGCGATAGCCGTCCAGCCGCAGAGAACGCAGGCCGAAATAGCTCTTGACCCTGTCCTCGCCGTAGGTCAGCTCCAGGTCGTAAAGCCTGCCGTGCCCCGCCTCCCAGAGGTGTGTTTCGCTCAGCTCGACGCGCAGCGAGACCTCGCCGCCCCGGCTTTCCGCGCGGGCTTCGCCGACGGGCCTGCCCTCGTAAAACGCCTTTGCGGTGAGGGTCCCCGCGCCCAGCAGCGACGCGTTCAGCGTCAGCGCGCCGCGGATATCGGGATAGAGCCTGATTTTTTCAACGCGGGTCTTCGGCGCGAATTCCAGCCACACGGTCTGCCAGATCCCGGTGGTGCGGGTATAGTCGCAGCCGTGGGAGTAATACGCTTCGCTCTGCTTGCCCCGGGGAATCATCGGGTCGCGCTCGTTGTCCTCGGCGTTGACGACGAGGGTGTTTTCACCCTCGGTCAGAAATTCCGTGATATCGAAACAGAAGGAAATATAACCGCCCCTGTGCTCGCCCGCCGGCTTGCCGTTGACCCATACGCGCGTCTGATAATCGCAGGCGCCGATGTGCAGAAGCACGTCGCCGGCGAGCTGCGCGGCGGTCAGTGTGATTTTGCGGCGGTACCAGACGGACGTCATAAAGTCCGTGTCCGCAACGCCGGAAAGACGGCTCTGGGGGCAGAAGGGCACGGTGATTTTCTGCCCGAAGGCCTCGTCTGATTCGTAGAGCTTCCGGTCCCGGCCGCTGTTGCCGCGGTCGTTCAGAAACTCCCATTCGCCGTTGAGATTGAGCCACGTTTCGCGCTCAAACTGAGGGTTCGGATGCTCGGGACGGGGGATTGACATATTGGGTTCTTCCTTTCTGAGGTGCATTATAGTTCTGGTTCCGAATTCCGCATTGAACCAGGCGCTCATGATCTTGTCGTTCATCCATCTTTTCCCGCACGACGCGTAATCGGTGAGCATCAGGGGCGCTTTGCCGTCGGCGCGGTCAAAGGCGATGCGCAGAGCCTCGCCGGGCTCCGCCGGCAGAAGCGTATATGCGCCGGTGAGGGCGACGGGCTCTGTGATATCCGCGTCCTCCGGCTCCTTCGCCGCGTCCCGCGCAAGAACGGTCGGCCCGTACAGCGCCGCGGTCATGCCGTTCAGCCGCTCGAAAACGGGACGGAACGCGCCGCGCAGCTCGAGCGTATCGCCGTCGTCCCACGCGCGGTCGACGGTGAAAAATCCGTCTTTTTCGGCGGCCTCCGCCTTTTCGCCGTTGACGAACACGGCGGCGTCAAAGGTGTTCTCGGGCACGCGAAGCCGCAGGGCGAAAAACTTTTTCCCCCTCGGCGCGACGGTGATTTTTACGTTCGGCGAAACAGGGAAGTCCGTTTCGACGGCGAAGGATCCGCTGTCCGTTTCGATCCGTCCCGTTTCATAGGCGGAAAAAACAAAGCCGCCGTCGTATTTCATGAATGCGGAGAGCGGCGTCAGCGCCACGCCCGCCGCCGCGATACAGGCGCAGCAGCCGTAAAACCCGCCGAAGTCAAAAAGCTTGAAGCCGCCGATCCCCTTCGCGCGCGTGCTGAACGTCAGCGGGCTGTAGCTGTCGAAGGGCAGGGGATCGAACAGGTTGCTGCGTCCGTTCCGTCCCGGGAGCATATGCTCGTTGATGCTGCCGGCAAGCGCGTTGCGGGCGCTGCGCTCAAGGCGGGTATAATATTTTGCCTCGCCGGTGAGCAGATACAGGCGCAGCAGCATGCGCATCCAGGTGACGGTGACGCAGGTCTCCTGCATGATGCCCTCCCGCCGCTCGGTCTGAACCAGAGCGGAATGATCGAACAGCTCGTGGGTGCAGCCGCTGCAGCCGATCACGGTGATATCCGTGTCATAAACCGCCTCGACGAATTTTTTTACAACGTCAAAATAGTATTCGTTCCCGGTGGCCTCATAATACGCGAGCAGCCCCTCAAAGAACGAAATCGTCTCATAGGCCTTCTGCTCCGGGTACTCAAAGGGCATTTTTTCGCCCTGTTCGGCAAGCGCGATCAGGTTCCCGTCGCGGCAGCCGCCGCAGGAAATGATGTATTCCGCGAAATCGAGATATTTTTTCTCGCCGCAGAGCGTATATAAATCAACGAAGGGCTCCAGCACCGAGCTGGCGTTCACGCCGCCCCACCATTCGCTGGCGTCGGTGATGCGCGTCTGTCCCTCGCCTCCGCCCACGTCGCCGACGAGCGCGTCCGCGTGGCGTTTCAGCGCGTCGAGGATCGTCTCCTTCAGCGCATCGTCCTTGCAGATGCGGTAATAGTGCAGAAGGCCGGTGATCACGTATTTCCTGCCCCAGACGTCCCAGCCGGTGAGCTGGTTTTCCCGGCTGTAGGTGGAAAACCGCCCGTCCGCGCGCTGGGTTTTCAGCAGTCCCGTTACGGCGCCGGTGAGGGTGTCGTACAGCGCTTCATCGCCGCTGTAAAGATACACAAGGCATGCGCCCCGCATCATTTTTCCCCAGTATTCGTTCCGCCAGCCCCGGTCGTGATCGTCGCTGTCATAGGTGTAGACCCGCACGAAATTCGCCCAGGTCTTCGCGTCCATCAGCTGTTTTTCGGTGACGAACCGCACCGCCGCGTC
>CACYHJ010000039.1 GCA_902774165.1 Oscillospiraceae bacterium | reverse complement strand
CGCCCCGTCTTGCGTCGCCTGCGACGCATATCGAGCCGCCATAGGCGGCATATCGAGTCGGCACAGCCGACATATCGAGCGCGAAGCGCATATCGACAGTTATTTGTCGAGATATCGCCTTACGGCGATTCGATATGTTGACCTGCGGCCAACTCGATATATGCTCGCAAGCGAGCATACGATATGTGTTTGCTGCGCAAACACGAGTAATTCTGATTTAACGGCTGCGCCGTTAAATCAGAATTTATCAATCCTCACCACCGTCACCGAATACTTCGGGGCGGTGTAGTTGAACGCGTTTGAAATGCCGTCGAGGGTGAATTCCTCGATTTTGCAGTCCTCCCGAGCGCCGAGAATATTGTCGTTGCCGAGGCTGTCGCCCTTGAGCTGATAAACCCGCGCGGTCTCGCCGAGGGCGCTTTCCGTTTCGATCTCCACCGCGAAGGTGCGGTCGGAATCCGTCACGTTGACGAGTTTTACGATGATATCGCCGTTCTCCGCCTCGGAGACCACCTGATAGCTCTCCGCCTCGCTGTTCGAGCCGACGGTGAAATCCACGTAAAGCTCGTCGTCGATATAGCATTTGATATTTCTGCCGCTGACGACGATCTTCAGCGCGTAGGTCCTGCCGGTCTCGGCGGTAAAATCGCGGATTGTGCCGGGAACCTGCCCGGTCTTTGCGCCGTCCTCGATGATCTGCAGGCAGGAGACCGTGTTCTGCCAGCCGCCGATGTTCCAGATGATATTATTCTTTGTGTCTTTCACGCCGAAGGAGATCATGAAGCCCTCTTCGCCGTCCAGCTTCTCCGCGTCCAGCGTGTAGGTGTAGTCGGTCCACTGATCGTCGCCGAAATATGCCACGGAGCCGGTTTCGGAATAATCCATCTCCGTGTTCATCTGCACAAGACGGCCGTTCTTCGTGCGCCATTTTCCGTCGGTGGGAGTCGTCCAGTTGACAAAATAACCGGGCAGGGTAAAGTTGTCTTTGTCGAGAACCTTGCCGTCGGAATTGCGGACGACCTTCACGTTGTCGAAGGCCGCCGAGGTATTCCAGGTACCCACGCCCACCTTGCCGGAAATATCCGCCTGCGGCACCGCCGCGCCGCTCAGCGTCGAATTCAGAAGCTTCGTTCCCTGATGGTTCATAAACAGTTTCTGCACATAATAGTTGATCGAGCCGGTGGTCTGATGGTTGTTGAACCAGATCAGGTCCGGCGACCAGTGGGTGGCGGTCAGGTTGCCGAACAGCGGCGCGTAGGCCGCCATGCGCACGATATCGCCGTTGCGCTCAAGGCCGGTCATATAAGCGGCCTCCGCCAGCGCCGCTTCAAGGCGGTTGGAGCGGGCGGCGTATTCGCCGAGGAAGACCGGGATCGCGCCGCCGTAACGGGTTGCGGTGATCTCTTCCGTGGTCCTGCCGTAAACGCCTCTGTCGTAGTAATCGGAATTTTTCAGGAACCATTCGGGGTCGTTGTAGTAATGCTGGTCGATGGCGCCGGCAAAGTCCAGCGCGTCGGCAAGGCCGTTTTCTTTGATATACTGTTCGGCAAATTCATAGGATTTGATATAGTTCGCGCCGTGGGTCGCGTCGGAGGGGCCTGCGGAATAGATCAGCTCAAGCCCGTCGTAAAGCTCCGGCTTCTCCGCCTTCGCTGCGTTGAAGGATTCCAGGAACAGCGCGTATCTTTCGTAATAATCCTCGCGCTCGTTCTCGTTGCCGATGCAGATATAATGAAGGTCGAAGGGCTCCGGATGCCCCAGTGAGGCGCGCACCTTGCCCCAGGTCGTATCCGCGCCGCCGCGGGCGAATTCGATCAGGTCATGCATATCCTGCAGCCAGCCGGCGAATTCCTCCGAATTGAGATCCACGCCGCCCCTGCCGCGCATCTGGCAGTAAAGGCCGCAGTTGAGCACCGGCACCGGCGACGCGCCGATATCCTCGCAGAGCTGGAAGAACTCATAGAATCCGAGGCCGTAGCTCATGAAGCAGGGCAGGGGATCCTCCGTCGCGGCGAGGTCCGTCCAAAGGTTCACGCCCTGTTTGCGGGCGGCGACGTCGCCGTAGCCGCCGGCGAATTCCAGCGGCAGACCGTCGGGACCGGTGCCGATCGAATCCTTCCAGTGATAGGCGGAATCGTAGTCTGTCCCCTCGATCACGCAGCCGCCGGGGAAGCGCAGGAATTTCGGCTGCAGCGCCTCGAGCATTTCGCCCAGATCTTTGCGCAGGCCGTTTTCCCTGCCCTTGAAGGTGTCTGCCGGGAACAGGGAGATCATATCAAAATCGACCGCGCCGCTGCCGATCAGGACCTGCAGGGTCACGTTTTCATGCGCCGTCGCGTCCGGGGTGAGAACGGCTTCGTATTTCGTCCACCCATTCGAGATCGCGGGGATCTCCGCCTCCGCCGCGACGGTATCGCCGACGCAGAGCCGCAGCGTCACGCCGCCGCTATATTCTTCCGCGCGGGCGTAGAAGGAGGCCTTGTATTCTTTGCCAGACTCGATGCTCATCCCGTCCAGGAAGCCGCGGTTTTTTACGCCGGCGGGCTCTTCGGCGCCGTTGGTGATCGTCAGGAATGTGGGATTGTTCACGTTCAGCGCGGATTCCGGCCGGTCCGCCGTAAGCGTCAGAACCGCCGCGCCCACGGGATCCCAGCGGTAAAGGCCGTCGCCCGCCGCCAGAGCGGTATATTCAAAGGAGCGGTTCGCGACCATCTCGGCGTAAAGCCCGCCGTCGGCGGCAAAGTTGATGTCCTCAAAGAAAATGCCGAACAGCAGGTCGCTGATGTCGCAGATCTCGTCGTCCGCGTCGATGTTCAGCGTGTAATCGGCTTTTTCAGCATCGTACGCCGCGACGGTATTCTCCGGCGGGCGGTCGATGGGCTTCGTCCCGCCCGTGTTCCCGAAGGACGCGAACAGCGCCAGGAACCAGGCGAGGATGCGGCGGAAGAAAGAAAGAACGGTGTACTTCATGCGTAGGGCTCCCTTCATTTATTAATTCGGAATTCGGAATTCGGAATTCGGAATTGATGCGTCGCGGGGATTTGATTCCTTGGATATGAATATGAATTACTTTTGTGTTTTTGTAATCGAGGTCAATAGTTTGATAAGTTCTTCGCAGTCTTGATAAACACTTTCAAAAGATTGTCTATTTATATAATCGCTTTCATATAACAGCTCAAGCCAATAAGAAGTTTCATCAGCCTCTTTCAGTGCAATATTTAATTTTGAATAGAAATCCGGTTTACTCTGTCCTCTCTTTGCTTCACGGACGTTTGCACCGATGCTTGTCCCGCACCGCAAAATCTGCTTGGATAGGACAAATTCATGTTTTTCTTCGCACAGGTATCGATATAATTTGATGATGCGCAAAGCGAATACCTTACTTTTCTCTCTGATCGCATTACTTTCCATAAACTCATCCTTTGTGTTTGTAATTATTGAACTGTACAGTTTTGGAATAATTCCGAATTCCGAATTCCGAATTCCGAATTGTCACGGGATGCGCCGGAACACCCGATTGATCTTCTTAAAGAATTCCCCGTCGATCGCGTCAACGGTCTCCTGCGTGGTGCGGAACATCCAGTTGCCCTCGGCTTTTCCCGGGGTGTTCATGCGGGCGTCCGCGCCGAAGCCGCACATATCCTGGAACGAGATCACGGCAAGCTTTGCGTTGGAGCGCCACACGGTCTCGATGATCTTCCGGCAGGAGGGGCTGCGGTAGCCGCCCTCGCCCCAGTTGCCGCCTTCAAAGCCGCAGTAATCCAGCGCGAAGGCGCGCTCGCGCTCCGAGGCCTCCCAGAGCCAGCCCAGCAGCGTGTTGTTGTCGTGGGTGCCCACGTAGGCGACGGAATTTTCCGGATAATGATGGGGCAGATGGGTGCTGTCGCCGTCCGGGTCGAAGCCGAACTGGATCACCCGCATGCCGGGGAACGCGGTGTCCTTCAAAAGCTTCACCACGTCCTCGCCGAAAACGCCCAGGTCCTCCGCCACGATCTGCGCTTCGCCGATCTCGTTTTTCACGGCGTCGAACAGCTTCATGCCGGGGCCGTCGACCCACTCGCCGGTTTTCGCCGTCTTCGCGTCCGCCGGAACCGCCCAGTAGGAGGCGAAGGCACGGAAATGGTCGATGCGCACCGTGTCGTAGACCTTCAGCGCGTGACGGATGCGGTCCAGCCACCAGCGGTAGCCGTCTTTTTCCATGGCGTCCCAGTCGTAAAGGGGGTTGCCCCAGAGCTGGCCGTCGGCGCTGAAATAGTCCGGCGGAACGCCCGCCACGCGTTTTCTCGTGAGCGTGCGTCGGTCAATCTCAAACAGCTCCGGCGCGCTCCACACGTCCGCGCTGTCGAAGGAGACGTAAATGGGCATATCGCCCAGAATCTTCACGCCGTGCTCGTTGGCGTACTGCCGGATCTGGCGCCATTGGGTATAGGCGATATACTGCTCGAATACATAGAAATACTGCTCGTTATGTTCAAAGATCGCATTCTCCGTGTCGGCGTGATCACGGCAGAGCTCCCATTCGTACCAGGGCTTATTCCCGTTTTTATCCTTCAGCGCCCGGTAATATGCGTAATCCCGCACCCAGGAATGCCGGTCGCGGAAGCGGTAAAGCTCCCCGGCGACGGACTCGAAACGGTTTCGGAACGCCTTTTCGAGCAGGGCGCGTTTCGTGCGCTGCGCAAAGGCGAAATCCGCGGTATAGGGCGAGCCGGGATAGACGCATTCCGCCGCGTCCGCCTCGCTGACGTAGCCGTTTGCGACAAGCCACGCCGGGTCGATCAGCAGCGCGTTCATGGCGAAGGCGCTGTCGGAGGCGTATGGCGAGCCGTAAAGATCCGCCGGGTTCAGCGGCAGAACCTGCCAGTAGGAAAAGCCGAGTTCTTTTATTTTTTTGATAAAGCGTTTTGCTTCGTCGCCCATGCCGCCGATCCCGTAGGGGGAGGGCAGACTTGTCACGTGCATCAGTGCGCCGGAAGCTCTTGTGTTCAGCATAAGGTCCATTAACTCCAATCATAAAGGTATATTAAATACAGTATAGCATAGATTCGGCAAAAAGTACAATATTTTTTCTGAAAAAATCAAAATAATCGAATAATAATCACAAAAAAGAGACCTGCCGTCGGCAGATCTCAATAAAATACAGGGGATATCACAGCGGGTCGCGCGGCCTGTCACGAAACGTGCCACAGAATCAGCGCCAGACGGACCAGCGCCGGGATCGTGGCAACGGACAGCACCGTCGAAACGACGATGGTCTGCACCGCGTACCGGTGGTCCTTGTTGTGCAGCTGCGCGTAGACGGCGACGTTGGAGCCCACGGGGCAGGCGGCGCAGATCAGCAGCGCCAGCTTCATTTCAAACAGAGTCTCCGGCAGCAGCGACAAAAGGCCGAGACTTGCCGCCGGGATCACGATCAGCCGGATCAGCGCAGCAAGGTAGAGTCGTTTGTCCGTGATCATCTTTCTGACGTCCGCCTGCGCAAGATAAATGCCGATGGTGAACATCGCCAGCGGCGTGTTGACGCCGGAAAGATAGCCCAGCGCGGTGCCGACCACCTGCGGCACCTTCCATTGGGTAAAGAAAAACAGCAGCCCGACCGCCGTGGCGATCATAAACGGAGCGGTCACGATTTTTTTCGGCAGCCCGGAGGCCTTTTCCCCCGTCAGCAGCGACACGCCGTAACTCCACTGCAGCAGATTCAGAAACGCGATAAACGCTGCGACGTAGAAAACCGCCTCCCCGGAGAGCACTCCCATGATCAGGGGAATGCCGAAAAAACCGGGGTTGGAGAACGAGCACGCGAAGGTCGCGATGGGGTCTTTGCGGAACACAAGGCGGGAGACGACGATCGACACTCCCAGCAGGACCGCCGCCGCGCCGGCGCTGATCGCGAGCGCCAGAAGTTTTTCCTTCGTGCGTTCCACAAGAAAACTGTTGACGATCACGCAGGGCAGGGAAATATAGATCAGGATGTTCGCGATCGTCCGGCTGCCTTCCGGTGTGATTTTCTTTGCTTTGAACAGCAGAAACCCGCAGGCGGACAGAATCGCCATCATGAGAATCTGGCGAAGAAGGATGATTACATATTCCATTTGCGTCACCTCTCGGGACAGTGTACACTAAAATGACGGAAAATGCAAACGGTTCTTTGTGACGAAACCGTCAAATTCTGAATTTCCTATTGACATCGGGCGAAAAATCGTCGTATAATAACATCAGGACAGAATAAAATATTTCGGAGGCGAAACTATGAACGACGTAACCTTCTTCCGGCTTTTCAGAACGGTGCTTTTCCTGATCATCATTCTTGACCGTATTCTCGGCATCAACTTCACCACCCTCGCGCAGGACGGGGAAGAATAATCCTGAACATCTGTAAGGACAAAAAACCGGTCCGCCCCATTACGGGACGGACTGATTTTTTTGCGTGAGATTTGAGACAGGAACACCCTGAATCCCGGTCACCGGAGATATTCGTCGCTCAGGTAGGTGTTCAGAATCCCGATCACTTCGGGGGAGCTGTCGAATTCCGTGACCTTGCGCACAAAGTCGGAGGAATGGACGACGCCGGAGGCGTTGGCCGCGTACCAGTCGCTCAGCATGCCGGAGAAGCTGTCCCCCATCTGCTGCCGCAGGGCATCCAGAAATTCCGCGCCTTCGGAATAGACGTAAGTACCGTAGCCTCTCTCGCTGTAATAATCGCAGGGAAGGTTGATATAGTGGACCTCATCCGTTGACGTGGCGTAAATATTGGGTTCTCCCGGGTGATAAAGCATATCCGCCTGCTCATTCAGCTCTTTTTCCGCTCTGTTTGCCGCTCTGAGGGCGGAGTTCGCGGTTTCGTGGTAGAGATAGTTTGCGCAGAATGTGGCAAAGGACTCGTCGAGCCACGGTTCCGAGAACTGGTCGTTTCCGACCGCGCAGTAGAACCACTGGTGCGCGACCTCATGGGCGACTGTAAGCGCGGCGTCATAATAGAACCCCGTCGGGACGGAACCCTCGCCGCCCTCGGGCAGCGATTCGATCACCAGCCCGGGCATTTCCATGCCGCCGGCGGAGAGAAAGGCGGGAACGATATCCAGCTCGGAATAGAGATACTCCCCGATGGTCTCGCGGAAGAGTCTGAGGGCCGCCTTCGCGTTGTCCCGCATCACGTCGTACAGCTTGTCAAAGCCCTCGTAGGCGGGGCGGTACATGTTGAACAGCACGCCGTCGACCTTCTCCTTCTCGACCGTCATGTAGTTGCAGGCGACGATCGCCATTTCCCGCACGTTCGGCGCGGTGATCGTGGTCACGCCCTGCCGGGTCTTCTGTTTGCCGGACGCGGCGACCACATAATCCTCCGGCGCGGTCAGCTTCACCGTGTAATCCGACATCATGTTATAGGTCGATTCGCCGGGATCGAAGTACGGGCTCTCGTCCCAGCGCCCGTTTTCGTAAGCGGCAAGCTGCGGCGCCCAGAAGGTGAGAAGGAACATTTTTCCGTTTTCCTTTTCATGGTAGCCGAACCGGTCGTCGAGCTCCGGGATCACGGTGGAAAACTCGATCCGCAGCGTCCGCGTTTCCCCGGCCGGCAGGGGATCCTCTTCCATCATCACGTAAACGACGGAGTCGTCTTTCCCGGGGTTCAGCTCATATTCCTTCCCCGCGTCCTGATTGCGCACCGCGCCGATCTCGGATTCCGGGGCGAGCGCCTCCGCGTAATAGCGCAGGCCGACGCGGTCCAGGGGGACGTTTGCGTCGTTCCGGATCACAAGGTCCTCATAGCCGGAAACGAGGTTTTTCTCCGCGTCCAGCGCAAGGTCCATATCATAGCTGACGGCTCTGCATTCCGGGGCACGCCGGGTATGAATGGCATTGGCGGCGGCGATCACGTCGTTTTTTGCTTTCTGCGCGGACGCCTTGTCGTCGGCTCCGCAGCCGGCGAGGGCAAGCGCCATCGCGAGGATCAGCAGTACGGATATGATTTTTTTCATAGTAAAGTCTCTCCTTTTTTATACGGGAACCGGGATCAGCAAAGGCGGATCCCTTCCGGGACCTCGATCTGCGGGGGTTCTCCGTTCCGGATGCGGATCCGGATCATGCCGAAGGGCGTGGGAATCTCTGTCCGGACGTCTTGAAATCCCAGCGAAGAAGGGTTCAGCGAGATTTTTCCGAAGCCCGGCTCCAGGATCTTCAGTCCCGAAACCGCCAGCGGCAGCGCGTAGGCGGGCGTTCCCGCCCAGGCGTGGCTTCGGTCAAAGCGGTAGGACGGCGTCGGTTTGTAAAATCCCTCCGGCAGGCCCTTCGGGCACTCTTTGATCGGGGCGACCCACTGCTCCAGAAGCCTTCTCGTGTACTCCTCCCGCAGGCCGCAGCGGTAGACCGCGTCCAGAAGAAAGTGCTGAAAATAGGGCTGAACCTCGCCCAGGTCGTCGTTCTGTAAAATCCGCCGCAGCAGCGCCCGGCATTCTTTCTGCCCGAATACGCCGAAGTATGCCGCAAGAATATTCGCGTGCCTGCGGTAATACCGTTTTCCGACGTTCTGCGGCATCCAGCCGCCCAGCAGCGCTTCATCCGTCGGGGTGTTCAGCCCCTCGAAGAACAGCAGCCGTTCGGGATCCCAGAGCAAAGCAAGCATCGCCTGCCGAAGAGATTCGCTTCTGCGTTCTGCGTCGGCGGCTTTTTCCTTCTCGCCGAGCAATGCGAAGATCTTCCCCGCCGTTCCCAGCGCGCCGTAATAAAACATGCACAGGCACGTCTGCCCCAGCGCTTTGGGCGGGTGGTGCAGATTGATCCCGTCCGGGTTGAGCCAGTCGATGAACATATAGTTCGGCGGAGTTTCGATCAGGCCGTTTTCGCCCACGTACCCCGCGAAGCGGCGCAGCAGCAGCTCCAGCGCGTCGGCGTTGTCCCGCAGAAGGGAACGCTCGCCGGTGAGCCGGTATACGTCCCAGAGCATCTGTACCCAGATCAGGCTGTACGTTGTGTGGAACATCTCGCCGTCGTGCTGCCGCAGCAGATTCGCCGTGCGGCGCACGTCGAAGGCCGCCAGCCGCAGATCGCCGAAGGTAAAGGCGGTCATCAGCGTTTCGATGTAGTAATCGCCGGTGCAGGCAAGGGGCTCACAGTGCTTCGGGCTGTCCAGATGGATGCTCTGCCGGCAGTATCTGAGGGAATGGACGCAGGTGTCGAAGACCAGATTGATCTCCGGGTCGTCGGTGACGGTCTTTGCCTGCGTCGGCGTCGGATAATGGGAGGCGCGCAGCACAATGCGGACGCGCGTCGGCGCGTCGGTCGCTTTTTCGACCGTTACGCGAAGACCGCCGACGCTTTGCAGCTCCATGCCGTAAAAGTCGCCGCCGTCCTCGAAATGCAGGCGGTATTCCCAATCGCAGCCGTCTTCCAGCTCAAAGCCGGAGACCGTCACGTCCGCCGGCGCGCCCTCTGCCTGAACGTTGAGATAACAGCCGTAGGTCCGGTCGAGAAGATATTTTTTTTCTGTCTTTCCCGTCCGTTCCGCCGTCACGGCGCCGCCGTCCTCCAGCGGGAGGGTGAATTCCTCACAGGGCGGGATGGGAGCGGGGAGGGTCGGGACCGGCGGCTGTTTTTTCTCTGCGGCGAGGAACGCGTCCGACGCTGTGCCGCCGTCATACCGGTAGGGCGCGGAATACGCGCCCAGCAGACGGATCTGCCAGCTTTCGTCCGCCTGAATTTCCGCCGTTCCGCCGTCATCGAAGCAGACCGTGCCGCACAGGGAAAAGCCGCCCGCTCCGCGGGAATACTCGCAGATCCGCACCGAGCCCATGCGCACCAGCGCGCGGAAGCGGATCACGCCGTCCGGCGCGGCGGGGACGAATTCATAATCGGTCGCGTAGTATTCCGGGCGCAGGACCTCATTGTACAGAAAGTCGCCGCCGACGCCCGCAGGACCCCGCAGGAGCTGCTGCTCCCCGTCAAAGAGAAGGAACGCCGTGTCCCCGCTGACGCGGATCGAGACCCGGCGGACGGTCCTGCCGTCGAACCGGTAGTCTTTTTCCAGCTCGGCAACGGTGTAATTGGCCTCCCCGTCGGAAACCATGCAGGAAAGTTTTGTCGTCTGCCGGTCCGGGTAAGCCTGCTCCGGCAGCCAGATCCAATGTTCCATAGAATCACCTTTTCGGAAAAGAAACCGCCGCGCCCTCAGTTGCCGTATTTCTGCGACCGGGCGTCCAGATGACGGATGTCGATATAATCCGGCAGGCCGTTGCGGTAGGGGGTCTGGGCGACGCCGCGGATCAGGGGCCGCAGATACCGCACCATTTCCGGCGTCACGTCGTTGCCCTCGGGGCTGATCCATTCCACCGGCACCCGTTTTTCGGTGTTGGCGACCACCGCCACGTCCTCGACGCCGTATTCCACGCAGTAGGGCCGGTCGGAGGTTCTGCGCAGGGTCGAGAAGACGCCGGTCTGCCCCTCCAGCGCGGCTCTGACCGCGACGGTGCCCAGATTGAACGCCTCGCTGACGTCGGTATTCGAGGCGATATGCCCCGCGCTGCGCTGCAGAACGCTGGGTTCAAGGGCGCGCACCTTGCAGCCGATCTGCTCCTCGATCACGGTTTTCAGATACGCCGCCGCGCCGCTGAGCCGCGCGTGGCCGAATTGGTCCGCCCCGGTGGAACCTCGGGCGGAGATATAGTTTCCCTCCTCGTCGCGGACGCCTTCGGACACCACGGCGATCACGGAGTTGTAGACGTAAAGCTTTCTTCTGACGTCAGAGACGAAACGGTCCACCGAGAAGGGGACCTCCGGCAGATACACCAGGTGCGGCGCCGGCATATCGTCCTGCCGCGCGAGCACCGAAGCCGCCGTCAGCCAGCCGGCGTCCCTGCCCATGGCCTCGATGATATGCACGCTCTTGATGGAGTAGATGCTGGTGTCGTACGCCACCTCCCGCACGCAGGAGGCGATATATTTCGCGGCGGAGCCGAAGCCGGGGGAGTGGTCGATTCCGTTGAGGTCGTTGTCGATGGTTTTCGGGATGCCGACGAATTTCACGTCGATGCCGTGCTCCTTCGCGTAGGCGGAGAGCTTCTGCACCGTATCCATGGAGTCGTTGCCGCCGATATAGATGAACCAGCCGACGTCGTAGGCTTTCAGAAATTCAAAAACCCGCTCGTATTCCTCGTTTTCCCCGGTCAGCTTGTAGCGGCAGGAGCCCAGAAACATGGCCGGCGAGTGCTTGAGACGGTTCAGCTCGTGGGGGAGGTAACGGAACATTGCGCCCAGATCGATCAGATGATCCTGCATCAGGCCTTCGATGCCGTTGACCATGCCGTAGATTTTTCCCACCTCGTCGCTCTGCAGCGCGAACTCAATGGCGCCGGCGAGGGATGCATTGATCACGGCGGTCGGCCCGCCGGACTGCCCGATCATGATGTTTTTCATAAAAACACCTCTTCCTGTATTGATGGGATGCCGCGGATGCGGGAACCCTGTCTTTATCATTCCCCGAAAAAAGAAAAGATCAATCGAATAAACGGGGCGGCAAGCCGCCCCGTCTGACGTTTTTTGCAGATTATCCCTGCGCCATCGCGCCGACCTTCATCATGAAGTCGCCCAGGACCGCGCCGAATTCGGGGCCGCCGTCCATGATCAGCTTGCTCTGGCGGGTGAATTCCAGCATATCCGCGGTGCCCATCAGGATGCCGAGTGCCGAATCAAGACAGTCGAACCGCATGGTGAAGAAGGGCATTGCCCGTTTATAAACGCCTCTGCCCGCCTTGGTCTTGCCCGCCTTGACCT
>CACYHJ010000038.1 GCA_902774165.1 Oscillospiraceae bacterium | reverse complement strand
CTGATGGAATTCACGCAGCCTGCCTGCCTGAGGCTTCTCATACCGGTAGCAGGACGTGATATAAAACAGCTTCAGCGGCATCGCGTCGCCGGTGAGGCCGTGCTCCAGCACGGCGCGCGCCACGCCCGCGGTCCCCTCGGGGCGCAGGGTAATGCTTCTGCCGCCGTTGTCGGTAAAGGTATACATCTCTTTCTGCACCACGTCTGTGGTCTCGCCGACGGAGCGGTCAAACAGCTCGGTGTGCTCGAATACGGGCGTGCGGATCTCGCGGAAGCCGTACGCGGTCGCGGTCTCGACAAACCGATCCTCAAGATAACGGTATACCGCGGCGCTCTCCGGCAGCTGGTCCGCCGTGCCCCGGGGCGCCTTTGTCAATAAAGCCATAGTATTGTACCTTCTGTTGTGCAATTTTTTCAGTGTAATGCGGGGCGAGGAAAATCAGAATATCATGCTGCCGGAGCCTCTGACGTACTCGCGCCAGTCAAGGTCGCCGCGGTCAAGCGCGTGGATCAGCGCTTCGGCGGTGGCGATATTGGTCGCGACCGGGACGTTGTGAACGTCGCACAGGCGCAGCAGGTTCATGTCGTTCGGCTCGCCGGGCTTCGCGCTGATAGGGTCGCGGAACATGAGCAAAAGGTCGATCTCGTCGCACTGCACGCGCGAAGCGATCTGCTGGTCGCCGCCCTGCGGGCCGCTGAGGAAGCAGTTGATCGAAAGCCCCGTCGCGTCGGAAATCAGACGCCCGGTCGTGCCGGTGGCGCAGATGGAATGTCTGCTGAGAATGCCGCAGTAGGCAATGCAGAAATGAACCATCAATTCTTTTTTCGAGTCGTGCGCCATCAATGCTATATTCATTCATATCATCCTTTCACGAGTTTGCCGGCATGAATGGGAAGGATATACCGTCGTATTTTAAATCATAACATATAAATACAACATTTTCAACAATTATTTTTAACTGTTTTATAAAAAATATGTCGTTTCGTATAAAATTATTGAAGATCCCGCAGATTCAGCGGCACACTTTCGCCTCTCAGGCGTCCCGCGATCCGCGCAAAGGCTTCGATCCCGATGCTGCGGGACTTCGGCAGCATTCCCTGCGAGCCGAAATACCACAGATTTTTATCCTCCGGAACGATCCCGATCAGCCGGACGCCGGATTTATCAATGGAATCGTCGATATTTTTCTGCAGCGAATTCTTCACGGCCTTATACCGGAAATGGTTGATAATCAGCCTCGTCTGCTTCTTCCCCAGCGCCTTCGCGGCCTTGCGCGCAGCAGCGCAGGCATAGAGCGAAACGTCGTCCGGCGCGCTGATCATCAACAGCTTATCCGCCGCGGAGGCAGCGATGCGGAAGCCTCTTCCCAGCCCGGCAGGACCGTCGATCAGGATATAATCATAGGAATTCTCCAACCCGTGAATCATCTCGGTGAAATGCTCCGGCGTCGCTTCCTCCCCCAGCGCATTCGGCGCGGCCATCAGGTCCATGCCCGCGGGACACCTGCGGATCGCGTCGATCGTCTTGCAGCCGCCGGAAAGCACATCGCCCCAGTGATAAAAGACGTCCTGCGAAACGCCGGAAAAAATCTCAAGGGACCGCAGACCCGCGTCGCAGTCCACCAGAAGCACTTTCGCGCCGGACGACTGAAGTTCCCGGGCGATCATCACGGCGCTTGTGGATTTTCCCGCGCCGCCTTTGCCGGATAAGAATGCAAATATCTGCGCCATAAGACGCCCCCTTTCATTCAAGCACCACGCCGACCGCCTGAGCGGGCGGGATGCTGTCCGTCTTGCTGAACCAATACTTATAGATCTGAGCCGCAACGTCCGCCGTGGCGCTGCCGCTGTCCACGTTTTCAACGACGACGGCAATGGCGATATCCGGGTTCTCGTACGGACCCCAGGAAATGAAGAAACCGTTGTTGCCCTTCACAAGCTTGCCGTCCACAAGTTTTTTGACCTGCGACGTGCCCGTCTTACCGGCGCACTTTTCCGGCACGTCGGCAAACGCGCCGCGCACGGAACCGGCGGTGGTGACCAGCAGCATACCGTTTTTTACAATATCGAAGTTTTCCTGCGACACCTCCGCCGTCGCTGCGACCTCCGGCTGCGTTTCATAGACCGTCTCGGAGAAATCTGCGCTGCAGACGCTCTTCACGATATGCGGGACCCAGCGGGTGCCTGCGTTGGCGATGGTTGCCGCGTAATTTGCCAGCTGAATGGGTGTGAACAGGTTGTCGGACTGCCCGATCGCCGCCTGGATCGCGTCGCCGGCGTACCAGGTGAGGCCTCTGGCGTTCCGGTAGGCGGGGCTTGCCAGCACACCGGCGGCCTCCGACAGCTCGATCCCGGTTTTTGAGCCGAGGCCGAACATGGTGCTGTACCGGTTCATGCGGTTGATGCCCAGTTTATCGGCGACGTTGTAAAAGAAGATATTGCAGGAGTATTCCAGCGCGTATTCCACGCTCAGCGCCCCGTGCATCGAAAGGCAGCCGAAGGTGTGATCCATATACTCAAATTCACCGTCGCAGAAGAAGGTGGTGTTTTTGTCGATCACGCCCTCCTGCAGCGCCGCCAGCGCCATCACGGGCTTCATGGTGGAGCCGGGGGCGTAGGTGCTCTGCAGGGTCCGGTTCCAGAGCGGCGCCGCCGGATCCGCCGCCAGCTCGTTATAATCATCATAATAAGAGGACAGGTTATAGGACGGATAGGACGCCGCCGCCAGCACGTCCCCGTTGGAGGTGTCGAGCACAACGCAGGCTCCCGCCGCTTCCAGCCCGACGCCGCCGGTCAGCTCGATGATCCGGCTGCGCAGCGCCCGCTGCACCACCTTCTGCAGCTCTCTGTCGATGGTCAGCACGACGGTATTGCCGGTTTGCGGCACGGAGGAAAAATACTCCCGGCTGAGCCCGTCCGCGTCGATCGTGATCGTCTTCTCCCCCGCGACGCCGCGAAGATAGGGCTCCATCGCGGACTCTACGCCGGTTTTGCCGATGATATCGCTCATCGCGTAGGCTTTTTTGCGGATGACGTCCTTTTCCGCGTCGGAGAGGGAAGGGTCGTTCAGCTGCTGCGCGGTCTGTTCGCTTTTCGCCGCGTACTCCTGCTCGTTCAAGCCGCCCACAACGCCGAGGATATGCGGCGCGACGGTGCCGTCCTCATAGTCGCGGTAGGAGACGATCTGCACGTCCACGCCGGGATAATCATAGCTCTTTTCCTTGATGACCGCGGCCACCGCGATGGGGATATCCGAGGCGAAGGTATAGGGCGCGGCGGCGGAGAACTGGGTTTTGAACATGGAATAATAGACCGAGGCGATATCCCGCGCCAGGCGCGCGTCGTATCCCTGCAGCTCGTATTTTTCCACCGCGGCGTCGAAGCAGTTCTGCGCCGTGGCGTAATCGTTCATATTGAGCAGGTCCCTCGACTTGAGATAACGGATCTCGTTTTCTTTGTCCGCGGCAAAAACGGGATTGCCGGCAGGGTCGATCTCCAGCGGCATTTCATCGTTCCATTCCTGCCCGTTCTGCCCGAACAGCGTCACAAGGCGGCCGATGATCGCGTTGCGCGCCGCCCGGTCGGTGCCGTCGGTAAACCGGGTATAGTCAAACACCACGGAATACCCCTGCCGCTCGCTGACCAGCACGTTGCCGTTGCGGTCGAGGATATCGCCCCGCGCCGCGGCCACCGGAACGGTGTAGGTGGTGACCGAATTCATTTTTTCCCGGTATTCCTCCCCGTGAACGATCTGCACGGAGAAAAGATCTCCCGCGTAGATCAGGGCAAGCGCCCCGGCGATCACGGAAAGGATGACGGATCTTGTTCTGTTTTTCGGTGTGATTTTTCTCATTTTGCTTCCGACGCTCCGAATTCCGAACGGAGCTTTTTATTGAATACAGAATTCCGGTATATTTTTTTGAACAGACAGTAATATCCGACGGACAGGAGCTCCGCGACTGCCGCGGACGGAAGTGCGACGGAAAAAAGCAGATGGACTTTGTCCGCGCCGGACCCGTCCGCAGCGGCGACGGATACGGCAACCGCTGCCGCAAGCGCGACAGCGCACAGAAGCAGCGCGGAAAACGTCTTGCGGCGAAAATACAGTCGCACCACAAGAGAAACGGCCGCCGCGGCGACGGCGCAGAACAGCGTGAACACGCCGTCTCTGCCGACGCTCGTCACGTCCCACATCGCCCCGGCAAGCAGCGCGAACAGCAGCGCGGGAACCGTGTCCTCAAACACGGCAAGGCACACGACCGCCGGCACGAGCAGCAGGGACCGTCCGCCGGAGGGAAGATAGGGGTTGCACCGCAGCAGCGCCGTCACGACGAGCACAAGCGCCGCGAACAGCCGCGGCCAAAGCATTTTTTTCGGCAACAAGCCCCCTCCTTTCAGCGGACAGTGGACAGTGGACAGTGGACAGTGAATAGTGGACAGTGAACAGTGGACAGTGAACAGTGGACAGTGAACAGTGTTAGGTTTATTTTACTCGCCCTTGCCGGCGAAATCCGTCAGAACAAAGGCGGTCACAAGCTCGCTCACATTCACGCCGGGGACGACCACGGCGTATGCGGAGGCGTTTTCCGCTTCGTCAAGCACTTCCGTCACCGTGCCGATGATCAGATCCCGCGGGTAGAGCCCGCCGATGCCGGAGGTGCAGACGATGCCGCCCTTTGCCACAGACGTGCCCTTCTCAAGGCCGGAGAAGCTGCATTCGCCGCGTCTGCTCAGGGCTGCCGTGCCGGAGATGAAGCCCTCCTCGCGGCTGCGGACCTCGTAGGCGCTGACGTTGATCTCCGGAGAGAGGAAGGTGCGCGCCACACAGCTGGTGTCCCGCACCTCCTTGACGACGCCGACAAGGTACTGCCCGGAAACTACCGGGTCGTTCAGCGCGACGCCGTCCTTCGCGCCGCAGTCCAGCACAAAGGAATAATATCCGTCGGAGGAATCCCGGGAGATCACGCTCCCGGCGGCAAACACATAATCGGCGTTGGACTCCTTGAGTCCCAGCACCGCCTCATAATCCGCCAGCTTCTGCGCGGTCTGCTCATAATCCACCATCTGGGAGCGCAGCTCGTCGATGGTATCCTGCATCTCGCGCATTTTTTCCTGATAATACCGGGATGAAGTGAACGCGGCGTTCATATCGGAAAGGTTTTTCGAGATCGCTGCGGAGAGCTTTTCCAGCGGCGTGAAGACAAAGTCCACCGCGCGGGAAAGCGGCGTCGCGCCCCCGAGCGTCGACGAGGCGGCGACGCAGCCGAGAAGCGCCGCGCACAACAGAACGGCGGCGATTCTGAACGCCGAAGACTTCAGAAACTTTCTCACTTAAAGGCACCTCTTACGCGTTTTCGTTGGGCACTTTGTTGGTCAGGCATTTTCCCGCGCCGCGGATCGCGCAGTTCTGCGCGTTTTCCGCAACCCGTACGGGGATCTTGACCTCCTGCCGGATCAGCTTCGGCAGCTGGCGCAGCTGAGCGCCGCCGCCCGTCAGCACGATGCCGGAATCAAGAATATCCCCCACCAGCTCCGGCGGCGTTTTTTCCACCGTGGAGCGGATCAGGCCGACGATTTTTTTCAGCGGCTCGTCCAGCGCCTCCCGCACGTCCGCGCTGGAGATCTCCGCGCTGCCGGGCAGCCCGTCCGCAAGGCGTCTGCCGCTGACGCTCAGGGCGCTCTCGCCCTCGTAAAGCGCGGCGGATCCGATTTTGATCTTCACGTTTTCCGCGGTGCGCTCGCCGATCAGCAGATTGTCCCGCTGCCGAACGAACTCAATGATCGCCTCGTCCATATCCTTGGAACCCAGACGGATCGCGCTTGAGGAGACCACGTCTCCCAGCGCCAGCACGGCGACCTCGGTGCAGCCGCCGCCCAGATCGACGACCATGCAGCCCTTGGCGCGGTTGACCGACAGCCCCGCGCCGATCGCCGCCGCCATGGGCGACTGGATCAGGCTGACGTAGCTGGCGCCGGCGTCCCGGGCCGCAAGATGCACCGCGCGGCGCTCCACGTCCGTAGTGCCGGAGGAAATGCAGATCATGGCGCGGATCCGGGTAAAAATCGCGTTGTTGGTCGCCTTTTTCATCAGACGGCGCAGCATGGCGGCCGTCACGTCGTAATCGGCGATCACGCCGCCCTTGATCGGGCTGACCGCCGTGATGGAACCGGGCGTTCTGCCGATCATTTCCTTCGCTTCATTGCCGACGGCTTCCACACTGCCGCCGCCGGCGGTATCCACCGCCACAACGGACGGTTCGTTGATCACGATCCCCTTGCCCTTCACGAAAACCCGTGTGTTGGAGGTGCCGGGATCGATGCAGATATCCTGTGCAAATAACATAAAAATCCCTCTTGAGGCCGATTTTGAGTATAATCCGAGTATGATGTAATTATTATACAATGAAAGCCGCGGTTTTACAAGGGATAAATTTATTAAAAATACAACAATATCGCCGACTATTTTGCGAAATTCTGTTGAAATTTTTATAAATATGCGCTATGATATAAGAATAAATATGTTGGACATGGGTTCCTTGATCCCATGGTGATACAACGTAAAACAAGGAGATGGTCTTTTCAATGGAAAAACTCGTATGGCTCGCTCCCGTCCTCGCGGCGGTCGCGCTGATCTTCGCGGCGGCAAAGACGCTGAAGGTCTCGAAGGCGGACCCCGGAACGGATCGGATGAAGGAAATCGCCGGCAATATCGCCGACGGCGCGAAAGCGTTCTTATTCGCGGAATATAAGATCCTCGTGATCTTCGTCGCGGTGCTGCTGGTGCTGATCGGTATTTTTATCAGCTGGAAGACCGCGGTCTGCTTCCTGTTCGGCGCGCTGTTCTCGGTCTGCGCCGGATATCTGGGCATGCACGTGGCAACGCGGGCCAACGTGCGCACGGCCAACGCGGCGCGCACCGGCGGCATGAACAAGGCCCTTGCCATCGCCTTCTCCGGCGGTTCGGTCATGGGCATGTGCGTCGTCGGGCTCGGCCTGCTGGGCTGCTCGCTGATTTACTTATTCACCAAAGACGTTGAAATCCTGACGGGCTTCTCTCTCGGCGCGTCCTCCATCGCCCTGTTCGCCCGCGTGGGCGGCGGCATCTACACCAAGGCCGCGGACGTGGGCGCGGATCTGGTCGGCAAGGTCGAGGCGGGCATCCCCGAGGACGACCCCCGCAACCCCGCCGTGATCGCCGACAATGTGGGTGACAACGTGGGCGACGTGGCCGGCATGGGCGCGGACCTGTTCGAAAGCTACGTGGGCGCGATCGTATCCGCCCTGACGCTGGGCGTCGCCGTCAAGGGCGCGTTCGACGGCGCGGGCGCGATCTACCCGCTGGTGCTGGCGGCCTGCGGCATTTTCGCCTCGGTGATCGCCACCTTCTTCGTGCGCGGCAAGGAGAATTCCAACCCCCACACCGCCCTGAAGCTGGGTTCCTACATCTCCGCGGCGCTGGTCGCCTGCGCTTCCGTGGGTCTCGGCTTCCTGTTCTTCAACGATTACAAACAGTCGATCGCCATTGTCGCGGGCCTTGTCGTAGGCCTGCTGATCGGCATTATTACAGAGGTCTACACCTCCGGCGACTATAAATCCGTCAAGCGGATCGCGAAGCAGTCGGAAACCGGCGCCGCAACCACGGTCATCAGCGGTATGGCGGTGGGCATGCGCTCCACGGTCGTGCCGATCCTGCTGATCTGCGTGGGCATCTTCGTATCCTATATGCTCTGCGGTCTTTACGGCATCGCGCTTGCCGCGGTGGGCATGCTCTCCACCACCGGCATCACCGTCGCCGTGGACGCTTACGGCCCCATCGCCGACAACGCCGGCGGCATCGCGGAAATGAGCGGCCTTGACCACTCGGTCCGCAAGATCACCGACAAGCTGGACGCGGTGGGCAACACCACCGCCGCCATGGGCAAGGGCTTCGCCATCGGCTCCGCCGCGCTGACCGCCCTCGCGCTGTTCTTCAGCTTCGCGCAGGCGGCAAAGATCGACCTGACCGCCGGCATGAGCATCCTCAACTACCGCGTCACGATCGGCCTTCTGATCGGCGGCATGCTGCCCTTCATCTTCTCCGCACTGACGATGGATTCCGTCTCGAAGGCCGCCAACAAGATGATCGAGGAGGTCCGCCGCCAGTTCCGCACCATCGCGGGCATTATGGAAGGCAAAGGCAAGCCCGATTATAAATCCTGCGTATCCATCTCCACCACCGCCGCTCTCAAAGAGATGCTGGTCCCCGGCGTGATGGCGGTGCTCGTGCCCCTCGCGGTCGGCATCTTCCTGGGCGTGGAAGCCCTCGGCGGTATGCTGGCTGGCGCGCTGGTCACCGGCGTGCTGATGGCGATCTTCATGTCCAACGCCGGCGGCGCGTGGGACAACGCGAAGAAATACATCGAGGACGGCCACAACGGCGGCAAGGGCTCCGAGGCCCACAAGGCCGCGGTGGTGGGCGACACCGTGGGCGACCCCTGCAAGGACACCTCGGGTCCCTCCATCAACATCCTCATCAAGCTGATGACGGTGGTCTCTCTCGTCTTCGCGCCGGTCTTCCTGAACATCGGCGGCGGAAACGGGCTGCTGTAAAAATGAGAAATGTGAGATGTGAAATGTGAAATGTGAAATGTTAAAATCATTTCACCCCTCAATACACACTGAAAATAAGCGCCGGTATCGTCCACTCGGTACCGGCATTTTTCAAAGAAAGGAAACATTTTATGATACAGAACAAAAACATCGTGCTCACCGGCGCGTCCAGCGGCATCGGCTTCGAGGTGCTGAAGCTGATCGCGAAGGACGGCTCAAACAAAATTCTCGCCGTTTCCCGCCACGCGGAGCAGCTTCTGGCGACCTACGCCGACAACGTGATCCCCTTCAATGCGGACATTTCCTCAGCAGAGGGCGTGGACGCAGTGTTTGCGAAGGCGGACGAGGTCTTCGGCGGCGCGAAGATCGACATTTTCTACGCCAACGCCGGCTTCCCCTATTACGAAAAATTCGATTATGAGGACTGGGACCGGGTCAAGGCGATCTTCGACGCCAACACCCTCTCCCCTATTTATACTTACGCGAAGTATCTGCACCATCTCGACGGGCGGGACGGCGTTCTCGCCTACACCATCAGCGCCATCGGGCAGATGGCGATGCCCGGCTACGCCCTTTACAGCGCCAGCAAGTTCGGCCTGCAGGGCTTCCAGCAGGCGATCCGCCTCGAGAAGCCGAAGAACCTGCAGCTGACCTGCCTTTACCCGGTGGCGACGGACACGAATTTCTTCCGCGTGGCGAATCCGGTATCTTTTGAAAAGCCCTTCCCGGTGCAGCAGCCGGACGTGGTGGCGAGAAAGATGGTGGCGGGCATCGAGAGCGGCAAAAAATCCGTCTCCCCCTGCGCCCTGTTCGCCGTCGCGAAAGTGCTGATGGGCGTCTGCCCGCCGGTGCGCACGGTCTACTGGGGGCTTGAAAACGCGAAACTGAAGCGTTTTGTAAAAAAACTGGACGAGTTACAGAAATAAGCGGATCCGGACATATCCGGTCCGGAATTTGGAGAAATAGAAATGTTTGATATGATGTTTTCCCCGATGAACATCGGGACCATGACGGTAAAGAACCGCGTTGTGATGAACGCGGCGGAATTCAGTCTCGGCCAGCCGGACGGAACGCCCACCGAGCGGATGATGGACTACTACGAAGCCCGCGCCGCGGGAGGCGTCGGTCTGATCATCCCGGGCATCTGCCGGGTCAACGACATGGGCGCGACCTCCACCTTCACCCAGCTTTCCATGGCGCACGACTGGCAGATCGCGCCCATGCGGGAAATGGCGGCGCGGATCCACCGGCACGGCGCGCTTCTCTGCATCCAGCTCCACCACCCGGGGCGGCAGGGCTACGCCAGCGCGGTCAACAGTCTGCCGCTGGTGCTGCCGGTGATCAAAAAGGCGCCCGGCGTTCTGGATCTGATGTTCAAGGCCACCCCCGCGCTGATGGCGATGGAGCAGAAAAAGCTCTGCCAGTCGGTGCAGGCGCCCTCAAAATGCGAGCTGAGCGAGCATGGGGCGACGCGCGTTCACGCCATGTCGCGGCGCGAGGTCAAAAACCTGATCAACGATTTCATCGCCGCCGCCGTACGCTGCAAAGCGGCGGACGCGGACGCGGTGGAGCTGCACGGCACCCACGGTTATATCATCCAGCAGTTCCTGAGCCCCAACACAAATAAAAGGACCGACGAATACGGCGGCAGCTTCGAGAACCGGCTGAGATTCCTTGAAGAGATCATTCTCGGCATCCGCGAAAAATGCGGGCGGGATTTTCCCCTGATCGTGCGGCTCACCGCCGACGAGATGTACGACCGGATCGGCAAGCCCGGCAAGGGCTACGGTCTCGAAACAGGAAAAAAGATCGCGCAGCGGCTGGAAGCGCTGGGCGTGGACGCCATCGACGTATCCTGCGCCTGCTACGACGCGTATAACTACTGGCTGGAGCCCACCTCCTTCGAGCCGGGCTGGCGGGCGTATCTCGCAAAAGAAATCAAAAACGTCGTGAACATCCCCGTGATCGCGGCGAATTTCATCCGCTCCCCCGAACAGGCGGAACGGCAGCTTCAGGAGGGGTATCAGGATTTTGTCGGCTCGGCGCGGAATTTCATCTGCGACCCGGAGTGGGCGAAAAAAGCGCAGGAGGGCCGCCCGGAGGAGATCCGCCGCTGCATCGGCTGTCTGCACTGCATCCGCTCGTTTATCGCCAACGCCATGGTGGGCAAGCCCGGCGAGTGCGCCCTGAACCCGGCGGTGGGGATGGAAAAAGCATACGCCGCCATGCCGGATGCGGGCAAGGGCAGGCCCGCCGTCGTGGTCGGCGCGGGTCCCGCGGGTCTTTCCGCCGCCATCACCCTCGCCCGCCGCGGCTGGAAGGTCACGGTGCTTGAAAAAGAAAACGTCCCCGGCGGGCAGGTGAATACCGCCGCCGCGGGACCGCATAAGGCAAAGCTGCACTGGTGCGTTGAGGATCTGACGAGAGAAGCCGAAGGGCTGGGCGTGGCCTTTGAATACGGCAAAGCCGCCACGGCGGACGGGATCGCCGCAAGGAAGCCCGCCGCGGTGGTGATCGCCGCGGGCGGAACCCCGGTGCGGCCCCGTTCGATCCCAGGCATTGCGATGGAAAACGTATACACAGCGCCGCAGCTCCTGAACGGCGAGGTGACGCTGAAAGACAAAAAAGTCGCCGTGATCGGCAGCGGCCTGACGGGCCTTGAAACCACGGAGGCTCTGAACGAGGCGGGCAACGAGGTCACCGTGATCGAGATGGCGAAGACCGTCGCCCCCGGCGCCTGGTTCCAGTTCGTGGACGATTCCCTCTCCCGCATCAGGCCTTACGGCACGGAATTTCTGACGAATACCGCGCTTTCCGCCATCGCGCAGGACCATATCACCGTGATCGACGGCAAAACGAAGCGCAGAAGCTTTCTTCCCGTTGACTGCGTGGTCCTGGCGATGGGCGTACGGCCCGAAAACGCCCTTGTCGCCGAATTATCGAAGCGCGGCGTTGACGCCGTCGCCGTGGGCGACGCAAAAAAAGGCGGCGCCATCGGCGCCGCCGTGCAGGATGCGTTTCGGACGGTGTGCGATAAATTCTGATTTATCGCTGCGCGATAAATCAGAATTTACCGGCAATCGTCAATCGGCATTCGGCAATCGTGCCTGCCCCGAACATCAATCGTCAGAATTGTTACGTGGGCGGGGCGAAAATGTCGTAGGGAACGACGCCTCGGCGTTCCGCATGAAAA
>CACYHJ010000037.1 GCA_902774165.1 Oscillospiraceae bacterium | reverse complement strand
CTCGTCGAACAGCGCGTCCAGCGTCTGGCCCTCCCGCAGCACCACGCCCCGCTGGCGGATATCGTGAAGGCGGCGGAACAGGTCCTCCCGCCGCGCCCGCAGGTACACCACGGCGCCGATGCGCTTCAGGTTCGCCATGCCGTCCGCACTGTATACGGCGCTGCCGCCGGTGGCGATCACCGCGTTCCGGACGTCCAGCCCCGCGCAGACCTCGCCCTCCAGCGTGATAAACCCTTCCGCCCCGCATTCTGAGATGATCTGCGGCAGAAGCTTCCCGGTTGTTTTCTGAATCAGCAGGTCGGTGTCGACGAAATCCTTTCCCAGCAGCTTCGCGAGGATCACGCCCACCGTGCTCTTTCCGGAGGCGGGCATGCCGATCAGGATGATATTGCTTTTCACGTCGGATCCCCCGTTCTTTGTTATGCCGCCGCGCCGGAATTCTCCGCGGCAGGGCGAATTGCCGCCTTCAGGGCGGAAATCTGCTCTGCGCTCATGCCGCCCGAAAGCAGATAATCCCCGGCGTATCCGGAAAGATCGGCGGCAGTAATGTCAACGCTGTCGTCGCCGACGATACTCCGGATCATCGGGTCCAGCACGTTTTCCACGATAATGTCATATTTTTCCTTCTCGTCTTTTTCATTGATTCCGTAATAATTATCGTAGGTAATCATATAATCGTTGACAATTTCCCGGTATTCCGCGCCGCTGAGCGCTTCAAGCAGCATGCACAGAAAGCCGGTTCTGTCTTTCCCTTCGGTACAGTGGACAAGAAACGGGCCGTCGTGCTCCGTCATTGCCGTTAACCCCCGGGCCGCCTTCCGCCGGAATTCGTCGGAGCCGAAATTCATATTCATCGCAAGAGCAAGCACGTTCCCGTTTTCATAAAGAGACCGGAAATAATCGCATTCAAAATTCTCATCAGACAGATAGCCCTGTATCTTCTCCTCATTGTCCGCAAGATTGACAATATATTTCACGCCCGCCTGTTCGATCAGCTTGTTTACGAACGACGCCCGGTTATGCTGATTGTCACAGGGAGAAGCGCTGCGGTACACGAAATTCTCTTTCATCGTGCTCACGCCGATGCTGCGGAAATTGGCGAAAATCCCGTCGCTCTCATAGTCGTTTCTTTCATCGGTATAGTGAATATCCCGCGCGTTCTGAAGGTCCCTGTATTTTCCCTGTTCGTTCAGCGATACGGTGACGGTGGTGTTTTCGTCAATAGCCGCAATTTTCCACAGATCATCCCCGTTGTTGATGCACACCTTGACGTAAGGATAGCCCGGGTACGCAACGACGAGCGGTTCTCCCGTCTGTGTGTAATAGCCGTTGTAATACGGAAGGTCCGGCATCCGATAGCCGTTTGAAAACGAAACGTCGACGCTGTCGCCGTAGGCAAAGCCGAGGGCGTTGAAATCGTCGATCGCGGTTTCGATGTAGATTCCGCCGAACTCGGTTTCGTGAATAATCGCGAAATCGGAGGCTGTCGGCTTCGCCGAAGGGTCTGCGTGATCCGCCCTGTCGGCGCAGCCGCCGAAGACGGAAACGGTAAGCCCGATTGATAAAAGAACGGTCAAAACGCGTAAAGATAGTTTTTTCATCGTTTTTCCTCCTGTTTCTGAGATATTTTTCCTATACCGTTACAGCGCAAAACAAGCGCTTCTTCTTCCGCCGCCCTTCTTCTCATAAGATCATCTTCGGATTTGTCCTGCGTCGTATAATATCATTATCGCATATCTTTGGTAAGAATTCAATATCCAATTCCATGATATTCAATTCCTTCCTCGGCGAGCGTTTTCATTCCCTTCTCAGCCCCGTAGAGGCGGCAACATTAAAAAAAGCACTCCCGAAGAAGTGCTTTTTTCATGGAGCTGGTAGTCGGACTCGAACCGACGACCTGCGCATTACGAATAGTAATAATTGCATTTTATGACGTTTTATAAAATTGAATAATCGTTGATTCAGAGCCGTTTTTTGCTGTTTGCCATTTCTCTCCGCTTACGAAAAAATAAAGACCAAGCACGAGAATAAAGACCAAATAAAGACCAGGTAAAGACCAAAATCAGCATCGTTTCAATTGCTGCGGACACGACAAAAGCCGCCCCGAATGGAGCGGCCTTCCCGATCTGTTTCTTATGCCGCCGAGCCGGAATACTCCACAACGGCGATCTCCGTCATAACGCTGCTGACGGTTTTCACGATCTCGTCAAGACGCTTCTGAACCTCGTCGGAATAATACGCCTCTCCGCACTGCGTACACTCCATACACGGAACATTGCGGATAATCACGATACATTTATCAAGATCGACAACGTGCGTCCTTGTCGAAGGCTCAACGCAGCCTTTACAGTGAAAACAAGTGTTCATTCTTTCGGCTCCTTTCTTGTTATAAGATCATCTTCAAATTTGTCCGGCGTCGGATAATACGCCGTTATAATATAAATTGCGCTGCCGTCGAACCCGGCAACAACGTGAATATATTCACCGCCAACATTCAAGCCAAAAACCAAACAGGCGGGAAATGGGTATGCGTCCGGGTACTGTTCGATTATTTTTCCCGTATTGATTGCGTTTATCACATCGTCGCGAAAAATCCCGCGCTTTTGGATCTGTTCGGACGCGTGAACGCTCCAATGGATAATACCATTATCGCATATCTTGCGTAATAATTCAATATCCAATTCCATTATATGCCCTCATTCTTCTGTATTACCGGAGCTTTCCCGCGCTATTGTTTCATCGATTGCCCGGTTGACAAATCCGTTCATACTCTCTCCGTTCTCTTTCGCAAAATCCCGGATCTTGTCTTTTTTTCCTTTTGGCATACGAATCACAACGCTGTCGTAATTCTCACGAATATACTTTTGTGTAGCCCTGTTCTGCGCCTGACTGTATTTTCTATTTGCCATAATACGCCTCCTGATTAATTATAGGACAGAATGATATTGCAATCAATATACAAGGTTTACAGGAATAATTAAAAAGAACAGTTGATTATTGTTAATGTTTAATATTGTATATTGCATTCAATATACAATATAATTTATCCGGATATCTCTGTATCCAAAACAAGAAAAGGAGCGATATTATGAAATTGACAAATCGAACTGATACTGTGATTAAAAAGGTGTCAATGTACGAAGCCGCGCAAGACATTCTCCACGACCAATGCCCCCGTTATCCCACGATGTATCTTTGTAAATATGTAAATGATGATGCTGACGAGGCGTGTATACGTTGCCTTGAAAACTATCTGCGAGCTGCTGATTGTGGTGAGATTTGGCGTTATGATGATTTCGGGAATATTGTAAGACGTGATATCGCGCCCTGTGGTTTTTATATCAAATAAGTGAAGCCGCCCCGAATGGAGCGGCTTTCCGTCAATCTCATATACCGTCTTTTGCTTTCCGTGCATCTCTGGTGCGTTCGTCGCATTGCCTGAACAGTTCCAGCGCGCCGAGACGTTCTTCCGGCGTCATATCGCCGCCGGTCAAGTAACGAAAGCAAAACGCAGCATCTTCAAGCGTCGCGAAGTCCGCAAGCCTGTCCGACCCTTCAACGATAGAAAATACCGTGCGTTTGCCTCGCAGATACGTTTTCACAAGTTTCATTCAGTATCACCCCCGTTCACGA
The DNA here is from genome assembly GCA_902774165.1 of Oscillospiraceae bacterium. Lineage (GTDB taxonomy): Bacteria > Bacillota > Clostridia > Oscillospirales > Acutalibacteraceae > RGIG2774. The sequence goes on along the minus strand of CACYHJ010000037.1, from coordinate 8,157 downwards.
TTTTTGCAAATTCATCAAAATTGCCAACGCCACCCTCATATTCAAACAGCTCTTTCGTTGAAGCAAAGTCACGGTCTGCCCGATATGAATACATTGAGTTTTCACGATACCCGGCGTGATCCGGGTTTGCCCTGTTAGCCATTTGTGCGCGGCTATCGCATTTTTCAAGAGCCATCAACTTATCAACAGCGCTTTCCAGCGTCAGCAGATGTTCAAGAGCCGTGCGCGGATTCTCAACGTTACCGAGAATGCCGTACACGCCCGCATTTCGCCCGATTTCATCAAGGACGGACAAAGAGACAGGATCATCCTGCAATGTCCTTGCAGCCGCCGTCAGCTCGTCACGCGTGAGAGTTTCACGCATTTTCAAAACAGACAGAAGCCTGACAGCCTCATCAGACGGAACCGGAAGTTTTCTTGATAGCGTCGTCTGACGCATTCCGGCAATCTGCTCCGAAAAAATCCCGCGATAATGCTCACGCAGCGCTGCAATGCTATTGTCTCGCTCTTTTATTGCGGCATTCAGTTCATCCGTGTAGCCCCCCGATCCCCGATATTTCTTTAACCGGGCTTCGGTTTCGTCGAATTTCTGCCATATCGCCCGAAGTTCTCTGCGGAAGCCGCTCCAAGCGTTGGCAAAGTTTGTTGTCCTCTGTGTGTAATCGTACATTTTTAATCCTTCTTTTCTAAATTATTCCAATCGTTGACCGCCGTAACGTTCAACGCGGCGATCAAATTGTCGATTGCTTCTTTGGTTTCATCTGCGTCCGGCAATTTTTGGATTGCCGCAGCCCTTGCCCTGTAGAGTTCTGTTTCCGCTTCACGCTTTCCACGTTCTGCGTCGGACTCACCCGCGCCGGTCAGGTCTATCAGAAATTGAACAGCGCGTCCCCAGTTACGAGAGGATGGATTTGATATGTTCAAAAGAATCGACCTAAAAACGATTTCTGAACCGGTCAGTTCGCGATTGTTCGATGTCGTGAATGTATCATCAAGAAACGCTTGTGCGAGCTTCCGAAGATCCGCTTTTTTGCGTCGCGCCTTGCCTGACGCCTGACCGGCTTTTCTTGCGTTTTCTCGGCGTTCCTGCGGCGTTCGTGAGTCGTTTGATTTAAGGTTGGAGTCATTCATCAAATTCCCCTCCGTCCTTGACGTTTCTTGTATACTGGCGCTCCCTGCGCCGCTTTTGCTTCCGCTTTTGCAAGGTCATAAGTGGGAGGGAATCGCCCTGCAGAATCATATTTCTTCTGTAAACATTTCTCCATCCCATCGACAGAACCGTTATTTGTATTCTTTTTCACTATGTTATCTCTATTATTATTCAGGGAACTTTTGTCCACATTTGAGGGACATTTTTTCCGCTCTCGTGGAGAAATGTTGTCCGCCTCTATGGACATTTTGTCCACATCCCCAAAACTCTTTGTTCTGTAAACGCAAACCTTCTTCCCTCCTTCGTTGCGTTCATCTTTTACAAGCAGACCTTTTTCACAGAGACTTGATAGCGTCCGGGAAATCGTTTTTTTCGACTGTCCGATCCACTCTTGAAGATATGCAAGTGATCCGGTATAAGACCCGCCGTCCCGGCAGAAGCTTTCGATCAGCGCAAACAGAAGCAATTCGTTTCCGCGTAAATTCAGCTCCGTCCGCATTCGTGCCCGAATCACGATGTAGTTCTCATTTTTTATCAACGATCAACCCTCCGAATCCCGCATACAGATTCCGCTTTTGACGAAACCGACGAACTGCTCATATAAGCATACACGTCCGCAAGGTTCACAAGGCGCTTTGTGTTGATCTCGACAAAGGGGATTTTCCCTTGTTTGACCGCACGCCGGAGCGCCGTAACTGTCAAAGCTGTTTCAGGGTCTGCCGTCCTGATCTCCGCGACTGCCGCCGGAATCGTCCGCATCCGGGGCAGCTCCGGCTTTCTTTGTTCCGGCGTAGGTGCAGCCTGATCGGCGTCAAGCGCCTTGAGCAATTCAAGCGCAAGAGCGAATCTGTCATTCATCGGAAGTCGCCTCCGTCGTGCTGTTCTGCTTCTTCAGTGCTCGCTTCTCCCAATACCGCCGGTTGTGTTCTTTCACCTTGTCACGGTTTGCCGCCCGCCATTGACGGTAATACTCCAGGCGTTCAGCTCGTGCAGCTTCATCAATTGTTTTCATAAAACCTCTCTCTTTCTTTTTCTTTTTCGCTTGACAAATCACGTCGCACTTGTTACAATTAAATTATAGTGTAACAGAAAGAGAAAGTCAATATTTTTGTTACGGATCATTTTATTTGTAACATTATGATTACATTGGAGGAATTGATTTATGAATTGTAACGGAACAGATTTTATGCGTATCGTCGGCAACAGAATAACTGATCTAAGAGAAAAACGAAAACTTCTACAATCCGATGTTGCCGAAAAAATGGGCATTAAACGTGAAATACTCTCATATTGGGAAAACGGTATGCGAACGCCGAAGATAACGGATATTGTTGATCTCGCTGAAATCTTAGATACGAGTTGCGATTATCTGCTGAGCGGAATCGATAATGCGAATCTTAATATAGCCAAAGAAACCGGACTTAACAACGCTTCCATTAATGCGTTAAAAGAATTATCAAATAAACCCGCATATACTCATTCAATAACCGGGCGCTTTGTTACTGATAATTCATCATTCATATTATCTGACACATTAAGTCGTTTTCTTTCCAGTGATGGATTATTACTATTCGCAATGGAGCTTGCCGCAGTTTATCATCATAAACAATATACAGAGATTCTAAAAAAGGATTTTGAAAAATGTCTGCAACGTTTTCAAATTAAGATAGAATCTGACATCATTAGGCAAGCAGCTATGTTACTTGTGACCACCGAAGAGGTCGACATAAAAAGAGCCGCCGAAGATCTCATTGAACAGAATAAAAAATATTCATTTGAGCTTTATCGGCTAAACGAACAGATTAAACAGAATATCACAGAAACAGATGGGAGCATATAATTATGGCAACAATCAGTAAACGCGGCGACACCTACAGAATCAGAGTCAGCGCCGGATATGATTTGAGCGGACGGCAGATTATAAAATCCACAACGTGGAAACCCTCGCCCGGTATGACTGAAAATCAAATCAAAAAAGAGCTGAACCGACAGGCGACACTGTTTGAAGAACAGGTCAAGAACGGCTTATACGTCAAACAGGATATGAAGCTTGCAGAGTTTTCCGATCTTTGGTTTTCCGACTACGGCAAAGCCCATCTGAAGCCGACAACATACAAACGGTATTCTGATTGTATGCAGCGGATCAACGCTGCGCTGGGGCATATCCGTTTAAGCAAGCTGCAGCCGCATCACATTATTTCTTTTTATAACAATCTTTCGGAATCCGGAATCCGCTCCGATACCAAATATGCCGCCCTTCCCGATCTTGCAAACCTGATGAAGCAGAATAAAATCACACAAGCCGTACTTGCCGAATCCGCTGATCTTTCCACAAGCACCGTCAGACAAGCCGTCCACGGAAAGAATATAAGCGCATCCACCGCCGACGCCATCTGCAAAGCGCTGGAAATAAAAAAGGAGAAGTATTTCTCCGTCGATCAGACGAAACAAAATCTTGCCGGCGCAACCGTCCTATATCATCATCACGTCCTTTCCTCTATCCTGACGACTGCGGTACAATGGCAAGTTATCCCATCGAATCCCTGCAACCGTGTAAAACCGCCCGAAGCATCGAAGCACGAAGCAAAGTACCTTGATGAAGAACAAGCCGCACAGCTTTTATCTTCGCTTGATACGGAACCGCTGCGATACAGGACATTATTCACCTTGATTCTGTTCACGGGAATGAGACGCGGCGAAGCTTTAGGGCTGACGTGGGAAGATATTGACTTGAAGAACGGCATTGTCAACATCAACAAATCCTCCCTATATCTCCCTGAACGCGGAATCTTTGAAAACGATACAAAAACAGAATCGTCTCACCGAATTATTAAGATTCCCGAAACCGCGACGGAGTTACTGCGGCTACACAAGCTTGAACAAAACAAAGACCGACTGAAAGCAGGCGACCAATGGCAAGACTGCAACAAAGTCTTTACGACGTGGGACGGAGCGCCGCTGAACCCCGATACCGCATCTTCTTGGTTCAGCAAATTCATTAAGCGACACGATCTGCCCGACATAACGATACATAGTTTAAGGCACACAAACGCAACGCTGATGATCGCCAACGGAACAGACATAAAAACCGTATCAAAACGCCTCGGTCATGCAAACGTCACTACAACAGGAAATATATACACACACGCCATCCGATCAGCGGACGAACGCGCAGCGGAAGCGCTCAACGGATTGTTCACATCGAAAAAGGCATAAAAAACAGCGGCAGCCGGATTGTGACTGCCGCATTTTTATATCCAAAACCCGTTAAAATTTCAAGAATAAAGACCAAATAAAGACCAAAATTCTCATTTTACGCGAATTTTTGCACATCCACAAAAAAACAAAAAAGCCGAAAACCGTTGACATACAACGATTTTCGACTTGGAGCTGGTAGTCGGACTCGAACCGACGACCTGCGCATTACGAATGCGCTGCTCTACCAACTGAGCCATACCAGCATACGGGACCTGATCCCGGTCACGTTTCGGTATTATAACACAGATCGAACCGCATTTCAAGTAGATTTGAAAAAATTTTTGAGAAACAGAGCAAAAAGATTCGGGAAGATTCGGGAAAAGCTTCGCCGGCGCCCGCCGGGACGAAAATTTCGCGGCGGGAATTGACGAAACGCCGCCGCGGGAGTATAATAAAGATTCAGAGAAACAGGTAAATTGACCGAAAGGGGAGTATGATATGAAAACACTGAAACTGCGGCCCTTCCTGAAGGACACGATCTGGGGCGGACAGCGCCTGAAGGAGCTGTACGACGGCAGAGAGATGGACAACATCGCCGAGGCGTGGCTGTTCTCCTGCCACGAGAAAGGCCCCTCCCGGGTGGTCGGCGGCGAATTTGACGGGAAGACGATGCGGGAGGTGCTCGCCGGCGCGGGGACGGACGTCCTCGGCACGGGCTGCCCGGCTGGAGATTTCCCGATCCTGATCAAATTCATCGACGCCGAGGACGACCTGTCGATCCAGGTGCACCCGGATAACGAATATGCCCGGATCAACGAAAACGAGCTGGGAAAAACCGAATGCTGGTATATCCTGGACGCCGCGCCCGGCGCCGAGCTGCTGTTCGGCATGGCGAAGGAGCTGACGGGCGAGCAGTTCATGAAGACGGTGGAGGAGAAAACGATTCTCGATTCTGTCCGTCACGTCAAGGTGAAAAAGGGCGATTTCGCCTTTATCCCCGCCGGGACCCTGCACGCCATCGGCAAGGGGATCCTGCTGGCGGAGGTGCAGCAGAGCTCCGACACGACCTACCGCATCTTTGACTACGACCGGCTGCAGCCCGACGGCACCCTCCGGCCGCTGGACGTGAAAAAGGCGGCGGACGTGCTGGACCTCAGGCCCTCCCACGCGCTGCTCCGGCCGCAGGGGGAAGAGAACGTCTTTGACGGCTATACGAAAACGCTGCTGACCGAATGCGAATATTTCACGCTCTACCGGGTGTCGGTCACGGCGGCTTACGCCGACGCGGCGGACGGGGCATCGTTTGTGTCCCTTGTGTTCACCGACGGCGAGGGCGTGTACGCCGACGCGGACGGGGAGATCCCCGTCAAAAAGGGCGACAGCCTGTTTGTCCCCGCCGGGAAGGGCGCCTTCACGGTCAGCGGACGCGTTGAGTTTTTGAGAACGAACATCTGAAAGGACGAGTGAAATGCCGCTGGTATCGGCGCAGAACGTAACGGTCGGCTTCCTCGACAGCGTGCTGTTCGGGGGGGCGACCTTTGAGATACAGAAAAACGACCGGGTCGGGCTCATCGGCGCCAACGGCGTGGGCAAGACCACGCTGTTCCGGCTGATCCTCGGCGAGCTGGAGCCCGCGGAGGGCACGGTGATCGTGCCGGAATTCACCCGCGTCGGCAACGTGGAGCAGCACACCTGCAGCGATTTTACCGTCACCGCCTACGAAGAGGTGCTGAAGGTTTACGCCGACGTGGCGGCGATGGAGCGGGAGCTGGAAGCGCTCAACGACCGCCTTGCCGCCGGGGCGGACCCTGCGCTGATCGAGGCGCAGGAGGCCCTGCGGGAAAAATTCGAGGCGCGGGACGGCCTGAGCTACCGTTCCCGGGCGCGCTCGGCGCTGACGGGCCTCGGCTTTACCTACGACGAGACGGAAACCAACGTGGGCAAGCTCAGCGGCGGGCAGCGCACGAAGATCAGTCTCGCCAAGCTCCTGCTCTCCGGCGCGGATCTGATATTGCTGGACGAGCCCACCAACCATCTGGACACCGACAGCGTGGAATGGCTGGAGAATTTTCTGAAAAAATACACCGGCGCGGCGATCATCATCTCCCACGACCGGTATTTTCTGGACCGCACCACCGAGAAAACCATGGAGATCGAGGGCGGGCGGCTGTATTTCACAAAGGGGAATTATTCGGTCTATCACAAGCTCAAGCAGGAGCGGCTGCTGACCGAGCAGCGGGAGAACGAGAAGACCGAAAAAGAGATCAAACGTATCGAGGCCATGATCGAGCAGCAGCGCCGGTTCAACCGGGAGCGCAACTACATCACCATCGCCTCGAAAGAGAAGCAGATCGAGCGGCTGCGGCAGACGCTGCACGAGAAGGCCCGCACCGCGGGGGAGATGAAGCTCCGGTTCCCCGTCGCGATCGAAAGCGGCAACGAGGTGCTGACGGTCAACGGCCTTGCCAAGGGCTTCGGCGATAAAAAACTGTTCTCCGGCGTGTCGTTCCTTCTGAAGAAGCGGGAAAAGCTGTTTCTGATCGGCCCCAACGGCTGCGGCAAAACCACGTTCCTGCGCATCCTGATGAACCGGCTGCGCGCCGACGCCGGGACCGTTGACTACGGCGTGAACGTGCGCACCGGCTATTTCGAGCAGACCCAGTCGTCCCTGCGGTCGGGCAAAACGGTGCTGGCGGAGGTCTACGACCGGTTCCCGTCCATGACCGTGCCGCAGCTGCGCAGCGTGCTGGCGGCGTTCCTGTTCCGGGGCGACGATATCGAAAAGCATATGGACGAGCTCTCCGGCGGCGAGCGGGCGAAGGTGGCGCTGCTTGAGATCATGCTGCGGGGCTGCAACCTGCTGATCCTCGACGAGCCGACGAACCATCTGGACATCGGCTCCCGCGAGGTGCTGGAGGAGGCGCTGCGGGACTACGACGGCACGGTGATCGCCGTCTCTCACGACCGGTATTTCATCAACCGGGTCGCAACGAAGATCCTTTATTTCGACGGCGGCACCATGCGCACCCTCGACGGCAATTACGACGATTATCTGGCGCTCCGGGACGGCATGCCCCGGCAGATCAAAGCGCCGGAGAAGGAGAAAAAGAGCGAATATCTGCAGAAAAAAGAGGCCGAACGGGCGGAAAAGCAGCGCAAGGCCCGTCTGCAGAAGATCGAGCAGGAGCTGGCGCAGGCGGAGCAGCGGGAACAGCAGATCCAGCAGGAGCTGCTCTCCCCGGCGGTCACGGCGGATTATCTGCGGGTGACCGAGCTGACAGAAGCGCTGGCCGCCCTGCGGGAGACGCAGGACCGGCTGACGGAGGAATGGATCTCGCTGGAGGAGTGAGGACGGCGCAGAAATGTGAAATCGAAGCGTTAAAAAAACAGTCGAAGCGTTAAAAAACAATCCGGTGGATTGTTTTTAGCTTCGACCGACGAAGCTGTGCTTCGCGGAGTTCGGCTGGGCACACGTGACTCGTGATTGAAGCTGTGCTTCGCAGAGTACGGCTGGGCACACGTGACTCGTGATCGAAGCTGTGCTTCGCGGAGCAAGGCAGGGCACACGTGACTCGTGATTCGAATCTTATCTCTTATTTATTATCTCTTATCTCTCGTCTCTCAAACAACCGGCAACCAGCAACCAACAACCAACAACCAACAACCAACAACCAACAACCGGCAACCTGAACTCCTATTTCGGCGCAAAAAATCTCCGATAAATCCACAATATCGCCTCATCCGCCAGCTGTGAGAGCCGGACGGGAGGCGTTCTTTGCTGTTCCCGGGTCAGAATGATCGCCGCCGAG
>CACYHJ010000036.1:948-12745 GCA_902774165.1 Oscillospiraceae bacterium | reverse complement strand
TCGGTAAATTTAACGCTTATGTGTCCTTTCTTGCGGGAGCGTCAATTTTACGCTGTCACCGATTACCGATCCCCGATTGCCGACGACCGTAAATTCTGACAATATATCCGATCCTCCCGTTCGTGATTTCGCATTCGCCCAGCGATTTCGCGAAGGCGAGCTTCTTTTCCAGCCGGTCCCGGTTTTCCTCGTCGTCCCCATGGGGGATCAGGTCGTAGGAAACCTTCGGAATGTAGAGATATTCCGGCGTCTTTTCCGGGTGAAGCTCCCAGTACAGCGTTTGCCTTTCCTCGCTCTCCTCCTCGACGTAAAAAGCGGAACAGGCCGCCGTCGGCAGATCGAGACAGAGATAGGTGAAGGGCAGCAGCTCCGCGGTATAAAACGGACTGTCGCCGTCGGCACTGATCGTGTCAAGATCGGCAAGCACCAGGTGATAGTTCCGGTTGTAAAGCTCGGAAGCGTACAGTCCCTTCAGGGGACCGTCCTCAACGGCGACGGTCGGCAGCGCGTTTCTCTGATAGACGCACCGGTTTGCGGCCGTCGTCACGCCGACCCGTTCAACGATGAGAAACGCGGCGGCAAGGGCGCGGGCGAGATATTTTTGCAGGCGGAGTTTTGCGGGGCGCGGGCCGCGAAGCTCTCCGACCGCGGCGAAGATCCCGTAAACCGCGGGGAAATAGGCGAGCCTTCCCCCGTAAGCGATCGTCGCGTTTGAGGTCAGATCGACGCAGACGGAGCATCCCAGCGCCAGCAGCAGGGCGAGAAGTACGGTTTTGTTCTTTTTTTCGAAGAGAAAATACGCGGTAAAGCCGAGAAACAGAACCGGGACGCCGGAGCTTACCAGGGCGTACAGCAGCTGCTCGGACGGGACGTCTGCCGCGGTGTTGTATCGCCATTCCGCCGCGTACCAGAACGCCGAAACGGCCAGCGAAAGCGCAAGGACGGTGATTTTTGCCGCCCTTTTGTTTTTTTTGAGTCTGCCGCTGACGGCGGCCCCAATCAGCAGAAGCGCCATTGCGGCGACCGGCGCCGGGGAGTAAACGGCAAACAGGTGCTTCGCCTTCAGCCCGATCAGATAGAAGACGGACAGTAAATGCTCCGAGTCCGACGCAACGCCCGGCAGGTTCCGGATCAGATTCTCAAGCCCGCCTGTTGAAAGCAGCAGGGTCAGGAATCCCGCGGCGCTCAGAACAATGCCGGCAGTGAAGCACAGCCAGGTCCTGACGGAGAGAAACGGCGGGCCCGCTTCGCCGGCGTTCCGCTTTTTCCCGTGGATCCCCGCGACGGCCGCCGCAAGCGTATAAAGAATGTAGATCAAAGCAAGCCCCGGCTGGTTCAGCACCGCGCAGGAAAACACGATCCCCGCGAGAGCGAGCCGGAGGGCGGGCGCCCTCTGCCGGTCCCAAAGAAGCAGGACGGCGACGGCAACCCCGTGCAGCCCGATATTATAATAGTTGAACGCCAGAAATCCGGCGTACAGATCGCAGCAGAACAGCGCGGAGGCGATGATCATCCATGCGGAGCATTTCCCGCCCAGCGACGTGAGCCGGAACAGTAAAAACCAGTATAACATCAGCTCGGCGGCAATGAAGACCAGGCGCATGGCGAGCACGATCCCGTCCGTGCCGCCGGCCAGGGCGGTGATCGCCCGGTACGGCAGCGCCATGAACAGCGCGAAGCACTGGGACGGATGCCATTCGTCCACAAACAGCCGGTCTCCCTCCGCGATGCGTCGGGCGGTCGCGTAATAGAACGTCTCGTCGTCAAGCGCGGCGGAGAAAAACGCCGAGAACAGCAGGATCCCCGCAACCGCTAAGAAAAGAATCAGCGCCGCGGCGCCGTTCTTTCGCATCTGCGATATCGTCGTTTTGAATTGTTTCATAAACAAACCAATCCTTTTTTGCGGTATTGGGTACCGTTCCCGCCGGGACGCGCGCCTGCCGGCGTCAGTCGTGCCATTTGAGCACTTCCATGATATATCCGCCGCTTCCCTCGGTCGTTCTGCTGTCGCACAGGGCCCGCAGGCCGCGCAGCAGGCCCAGCTCCTGCGGGTCGATGTTGTTCACCGAATACCCGTCGATTTTCTGCAGCGGACAATAGATGAAAGAGGGCCTCTGCGCCGGGCGCAGCTTCCAGTAATCCGTAATCAGACTGCCCAGCGACCGGTCGTAACCGTCCCACGCGCAGTAGGTCCCCAGCGGGAGATCCGACTCAAGATACAGCGCGGGGGTGCTGTTGACGATATAGATCGGGCCGCCATAATTCTTTTTGATTTCACGCAGGTCCGCGATCACATCTTTGTAAAAGTCCGCGTGCGCCTTCGGGATCCGGATCCCCTTCGTCGTGCCGAGCTCGGAAATCACAAGCGCGTCGGGGCTGCCGTCGGTCTTCAGACCCATATCGTAAAGCAGGGTAAACACCTGCGCCGCCTGCAGGCACACGCAGATACAGCAAACGGCGGCCGCCGCCCGGAAGACGGTCCGCTGCCCGCGGCCGTCGCCGGATTCCCCGCGCGTCCGGAAATTCTCCCGGAGGAATTGAACGGTACAGAACAGCGCCGGGAAATATGCCATGCCGCAGCAGGTCAAAAGCGAGAAGTTGGAAAACGCGTCGATCAGAACGGAGGCGAGGACCGATACGATCCAGAGCGCGAACATCTTTTTGTCCCTTTTCCCGCAGAGCAAATACGCCGTCAGGCTGAACATCAGCACGGGGAAGGTTGCGGGCCGCATGATCGCCTGCTGCGCCGCGTCGGAGCGGTTGAAAACCGCCATGGTATAGATCTGGCAGGAAATGAACAATCCCGCGGCGAGGAGAAAGAGGGCGATCCCGGCTTTCCGGAAGCCGACCCCTCTTTTTTTGCAGTAAACCCTTGCGGCGCAGACGGCGGCCGGCGTCAGCAAAAACAAAATACAGTTCGCCGTGCCGAACGCGGAAAAGATAAACGCCGCCTTCTGCGCGATGATCGCCAGACGGGAGCCGTTGACCGGGTTGAGGTCGAAGGGGTTGCCGTAAATCATCATCGAGACGGTGTCCGGCAGGCTCTTTACGTCGCCGTATATAAACAGAAAAACAAGAAACACGACGGCGCTGATCCCGACGCCCACGCTCAGCCATTTCCAGACGCGGCCGTCCAGAAGAAACGCGTAAGAGGGCGCGAAGGGCTTTTTTTTCTTCAGCCGCCGCAGCAGAACCAGAAGGCTGTAAAGCGCGTAAAGCGCCGCAAGCGGGGGCTCGGCGACTACCGCGCAGGATAAAAAGATCCCGGCAAGAATCAGCTTCGGCGCGCTGCGCCGTTCCTCCGGGAGCAGGAGGAGCACACACGCGGCGGCGAGGGTATGGGTGCTGATGTTGTAATAATTCATCGCGGGCATCTCCGCCAGCGGATGGACGCAGAAGAAAAAGGCGGCGATCACGGCGGCATATTTCCGTTCCCGCAGCGCTAAGCACAGCAGAAGGAACAGCAGCCCCACCAGCGCGACGTACCAGAGCCGCATAAACAGAACCAGCCCTTCCGTCCCGCCCGTAACCGCGGTAAACAGCCGGTACGGCGGATAAAAAAAGATGGCGACAAATTGAATAAAGCTCAGCTCGTCCCCGAGTAATCTGTCGCCCTTCGCAAGCCGCTGCGGGAAGGTGTAATACAGAAATTCATCATCCCAGACCCAGCAGCGTTTTGCATAAAAAACAAGAAAGCCGGCAAGAACCAGCAAAATAAACGCCGCAAAATAACGGGCGCCTGTGAAGCGGACGCGCCGGTCCGTCGTCTTTGTGTGCATCATATCGCCAACCCTCTCTTTATCAATATCATACCTAAAATCAAAATAATAGTCAATAGTGAATTCCGCAGCGGGGCAGGGCGCGGGATCCGCACAATACGCGGCCGCGAAAGCCGGTCCCGTTCTTGACTTCCCGCGCGTGAAATGATATACTGAAAAGGAAATCTTATGAGAAGGTCTCTGCATGAAAAACGTATATTTCGTCCAGGTGGACGTATCCGCTTGCCTCGGCACGCAGAGCGCATATCTGCCGTATACGGCGGGGATCCTTGCCGCCGCAGCCTGGGAAAGCGAAACCGTAAAGAAAAATTATTGTTTCAAAGAATTTATCTTCCTGCGGGAGGATATCCGGGACGTCGCCGCGCGGATGGAGTCTCCGGCGCTCGTCACGTTCTCGAATTATTGCTGGAACACCGAATATAATAAGCTGCTGGCGAAAGAGGTCAAGAAACAGCACCCGGATTGCCTGACCGTGTTCGGCGGTCATAATATCCCGGACAACTTTGATTTTCTTGAACAGTATTCTTATATTGATATTCTCTGTCACGGAGAAGGGGAGAATCCCCTGCGGCTTCTGATGGAAGCGATTGCGTTGGGCACACCGCTCGCGGACGTGCCGAACATCTCTTACCGGCTGCCGGACGGCGCGTTCCGGCGGACAAAGGACGCGTGCCCCAGAGCGCTGGATACCCCCTCGCCATATCTCGACGGCTGGTTTGACGGGATTGTGGCGGCGCACCCGGAAATTTCGTTTAACGCGATCCTGGAAACCAGCCGCGGCTGTCCCAATCAATGCGCCTATTGCGACTGGGGGCTGCTCAAGTCCCGGGTCCGGCTGTTCCCGATGGAGCGCGTCCGGGCGGAGATCCGATGGATGTCCGCGCATAAAATCGCGTTTGTCTGGGGGGCGGACGCGAACTTCGGCATGTTTGACCGGGATCTGGAGATCGCCGACGAGCTTGTAAAGGCGAAGGAGACCACGGGCTATCCGGAACGCATGCGGATGAACTACGCGAAGAACAAGTTTGAAAACGTCTTTGCCATCGTGAAAAAATTCAAGGAGTGTGAGTTTGACCGCATCGGCGCGACGCTGTCCTTCCAGAGCATGTCCCCGACGGTGCTGAAAAACATCGGCAGGACCAACCGGGACCTGGATTTCTATAAGAATCTGCTGACGAAATACAACAGCGAGAATATGAAGACCTATTCCGAGCTGATTCTCGGGCTGCCCGGCGAGACCTATGAAAGCTTTATCCGGGGCGTGGGCAAGCTGTTCGAGATCGGCCAGCATTTCGTCTTTGACGTGTACGGCGCGATCCTGCTGCCGAACGCCGCCATGGGGCAGAAGGACTATATCGAAAAGCACGGGATCAAAACCGCGCAGGCGGAGATCATCCGCCCGCATATGCACAATCAGGCGTTTGACGTTCCGGAGTATAACATGATCGTCGTCGAAACCAATACGATGCCGCGGGAGATGTGGGTCCGTTCCACAACGTTCTATTATCTTGCGAAAGCGCTTCACGGAAACGGGTTGCTTCGGACCTTTGCAATTTATTTGTTTGCGGAAAAACAGGTCCCTTATGAACGGTTCTATGACGGAATCATCGACTATTTTGAGGCCAACCCGGAGCTTTTTGTCTCAAAAATCTATTTCGGGATCAGACAGCACGCCGAGGAACAGTCGCTCGGCGTCGTCGGCAAAAAACTGATGTTCGCGCCCTGCGGCGATATCGTGTGGGACGACCATGAATTTGCCGTGCTGCATTATCTGGAGAACCTGCCGCTTTTTTATGAGCAGATGCTGCCGTATCTGCGGCGTTACGGAATCGCGCCGGAGGTGTTCCGCGATCTTCTTGCGTATCAGGAAAACATCATGCGCCGCCCCCTCGATGAGGAGAAGACCGTGGAGCTGTCCCACGACGTCCACGCATTCATGAGCGACGCCTACGTCAACGATCTGCATCCGCTCGCCGAAAGAAAACACCGTCTGATCCTGCGGGATTCCGAGCCGATGCAAAGCTGGCCGGCGTTCGGAAAATACGTGATCTGGTACGGCCGGATGGGCTGGGCTTCCTATAAAGACGACGTCCGGTATGAGGACGTGTGAGCCTTTCGTTCCCCTTCCGCTCTGCATGGCCCCGGCCCGCCGGATCCGTACGAGAAAAACAGTGAGGAGGCCCCTGCAATGAGTACCGATCGTTTTGTATCCGTTACCATTCTCGTCGGCGCGACAGACGAGGAAGCTTCCCTGGAAAAAACCGTGGATTATGTTATGGAGCACTGCCGCCGGGAGGATCTTTCGACGCTCCGGATCGTCTATCCGAAAAACGCCGCGGCGGACTGCCTGCGCACGATCACAAAGCTGGAAGAACGTTATCCGGATAGAGTCAAAGGCCTGCGGCAGAGACGCCCGTCCATCGGCGGCGCGATGAAGGACGGTTTTGACGCTGCCGACGGGTCCCACGTGATGCTGCTGCCCGGCGACCTTGCCGTCGATCTCTCCGCTGTGCCGAAGCTGATCGCGGCGGCGAAGGATACACCGGCGGACGTGATCAAGATCTCTCGCTGGCTGCAAAAGGATTCCTTCCACGATTACCCGCGCGTCAAAAAGTCTCTGAACGCAAGCGCTCAGCGCTTTCTGCGGGTTCTCTACGGCTCAAAACTGACTGATTTTACATGCCCCGTTCAGATCATGCCGAGGGATCTTTGTGTTTCCATGCGGCTGCGGGAAATGGCTTTTCCCTCGTTGCTGGAAATCGTTCTCTGTCCGCTTCGCCTGGGCGTCAATATCAGGGAAATCCCCGCGCAGAGCTACGAACGGCAGGAGGGCCGGTCGAAAAACTCGGCCGTCAAAACCGCCATGTATCTGAATCCTGCGCTCCGGATCCGGTTCACTCCCCGGAAAAAGCTGCTGCGCGCGGCGCCGGGGGAGAAGCGCTCCGATCCTGCGGAAAAAGAATCCTGATCTGTTTTGCGAATAAAAATATCCGGCCGCGTCTTCTGACTCCGGTCGGATTTTTTGTCTATGAATGTCGGTGGTCGGCGGTTGTTGGCAGGTTATCAGCTATCGGCTATCTGCTATCGGCTGTCTTCGTCGTCTTCCGTCTCGCAGATCACCCGGTAGTGACTGCTGGTATAGTCGGATTCCTGACGGTTGCGCCCGTACCAGACGACGTGTCTTGCGAATTGCGCGAAGGAGGCGACCGGCGCGTCGTCGTGGATGCGCAGACGGATCTTCTTTTTTTGCAGCGGCTGCGGGTCGTTCCGGATGATCCGGTCGAAATAGGTGTAAAAGTCGTAGTCGGCGCGGATCTCAACGTCGGCGACGTTGATTTCTTTCAGAATCGCTTCCTGGTAGTCAAACAGCGCGTCCAGAAGCGCGTCTTTGCCGAACCGCCGCTCCAGCCACGTCCTGACCTCCGCATAGAACTGCCGTGCGTGCCGGTAGGCCTCGAGAAACACAAGCTCGTCGAATCCCCACAGAATATTGTCGGTATCGTCGTACCCCTGCACGAACGGATTTCTGCCGTCAATCACGCCCCGGCACAATTGCTCGATATACGCGTACAGCCTGCCCGCCTGCGTGTCGGGATGCGCGGCGGATTCATCGATCAGCGCCTGATAAAAGGAGGCGTAATCGAAATCGAGCCGGTAACGGCAGAAGATCGCGACGGCGCGCAGCATGCCGAGATTGTGCAGGCCCTGAATATAGGAGGCGAACAGCAGCGAGCGCGCCCAGTCGTCCTTCGTCATCGAATAAGTTGAGGTCACATACTCCGCGTATTCCGTGATCGGATGGTCCTCCTCGCTGAGGGTCGAATGCATCAGCAAAAAGGGCACGTATGTGCTCTCCAGCCGGTAGCGCCGCCGGTAATACGCCTGTCCCATTTCCGAATTCGGCAGCAGCTCGCAGGGGTAGACGTTGATCGCGTAGTGCTGGCCGTTTTCCAGCAGGGAGCAGATCCCGTCGCAGAAGCTGCGGTAGGTTTCGCCCGGCAGCCCGAGAATCAGCTCGGAGTAGGTGGCGACGGAGTTCTCTCGGAAGCGCGTCATCAGCGAGCGGAAATGGTCCGCCGAGATGTTTTTCCTGCCGATGTTCCTCAGCACTTCCTCGTTCAGGCTCTGAAACGCGATCGTCTGCGCCTTGGAAAGCCCGCTTTTCACCATCCTTGAGCTCACGTCAAAGACGAAATCCTGCCGGTTCTTTGTGAAGTTGACGTGGAAGAATTTCGGGTATCCGTATTTCTTGCTGCAGGCGATGATATAATCGACGATTTCCGCGTCGCGGCTGAACAGGCAGAAATTGGCGTCCGTGCAGTAAATATAATCCGTTTTATGCTCGACAAACCAGTTGATTTCCGCCAAAACCCGCTCCATGGGGAACAGGCGCACCTTTGCCTTCAGCGTCCCCCAATCGCAATAGGAGCACGCGTTGGGGCAGCCCCGGTTGGTTTCAAACAGCATGGAAAACTCCACGTCGTCCTGCAGAATGTCGTCGAAAATGCCCGTAAGGTAAGGCGAGGGATAGTCCGTCCCCGTCTGCTGCTCGTATCTTGTGGTGACGATTTTTCCGTCCGGGTCCCGGTAGGAGAGATTCGGAACCCCGGCAAGCCCGCCTCCCCGCGCAAGGCTTTCCAGCAGGGCAGCCGTGGGCTCCTCCCCGTCGCGGTGGGTCATAAAATCAATAAAATCGTATTTTTCAAGATAGCCGACGTCGCCGGAGACGTGATGCCCGCCGAAGGTGACAAGGCACTCCGGGTGCGCCCGCTTCACCGCCTTCGCCAGCGCTTTGTTGAATTCCGTGTTCCACACGGAGCAGGAAAACAGCACCATGTAGGGGTCCGTCATGCGCCGGACAAGCGCCGGGATATCGTCCCGGTTGTAGATGATTTTTCCGAACCGGTATTCGGACGCGATGAACTCGTTGGCAAGGCAATAAGCCTCTATGCAGCCGACCGCATAGGGGAGATAGGTGTTTTTCCGCGTCCCGTTTTTGTAGACGTCATTGATCTGAACGAAATAGATATTTTTCATCTGCGTCGGTATCGGTCCTTAACAAGCCTCGTCCTGTTTTCTCGGAGAAAAAACGGCAGAATCATTCTATCACACGGCGTTTCTCTTGTCAAGAACAGCCGGCGCCCATGCCGCGTGCCCTCGCCGCCCGGCTCCCCGCCGCACGGCTGCCGCGGGGAGGGTGGTTTTCTTCTTCGCATGATTGACAGAATCGCGTGAATATATTAAAATGGGATTGAAACAGAGCCGGAATCCCTGCCGGCGCTGTCACAGTTTGCTTCAACGGAGAGACGTTCATGAACAACAATAACGCAGCCGAATCCCGAAGGCTCCGCGCCCGGCCGGCAGCCGGGCTGGCAAAAACGCAGATCGCCGCGCTCGCGGGCTTTTTCTGCCTTGCGGGATTTTTGATTTTCTCCGCCTTTTATACCGACGTCATTCCGGACGAGGCGTTTTACTGGACGATCCCCCAGCGGATGCTGCAGGGCGACCGGCTGCTGGTGGAAGAATGGCACGTCTCGCAGCTCTCCGCCGTGTTCCAGCTGTTCCCGTACTGGCTGTATACGACGCTGACCGGCGGCACCGAGGGGCTGATCCTGGCGATGCGGTTCGCGTTCGTTGCGGTGGATCTTGCGCTGTATTGTTATTTCTGCCGCAAACTGCGCCCGTACGGCGTCTGGGGCGTCGCAGGAGCGGCGCTGTTCTGCTCCGGGTTCTATCTCGGCATCGCGACGCTGAATTATTACAATATGAGCCTTCAGGGCCTTGCGGTGGTCTGCATGCTGCTGTTTTTCTCCGGGGATGCGCTGCCGCGCCGCAAGCTTGTTTTCGCGGGCGTCGTGCTCTCCTGCGCGGTGGTGATCGAGCCGACGCTTTCGCTGGTTTATCTTCTTTTCAGCCTGTTGGTCCTTCTGCGCCGTCTCGGCGCAAAAAAGGGGAGGGACCGCTTTGCCGCATACGCCTTTGTCCTTGACGGCAGGGTCTGGTTGTGGATGAGCGTCGGCGTGCTTCTGAGCGCGGCAGCGTTCATCGCGTTTCTCGCCCTGACCAGCGGGATCGGCAATATCGTCGCGACGGTGCCGGAGCTTTTCACCGACAGTGAGTATTATCTGACCTGGTACGGCAACTCGGCGAATCCGCTGAAATGGGGCGTGACGACGGACGCCCTCGGCACGGCGGTTCCGGTTGCGCTGCTGCTTCTCACCGGCTGCGCGGTTCTTTACCGGGTCTTCCGGCAGCGGCCCGGCGCAAAAAAATTCCGCCTGCCGCTGTTCTATGCCGCCCAGGCGGCGCTGATCGCCTCCTACGCCGCCGCGATCGCCATTCTTGCGCGGGAGACGCAGACCAGCTCGCTCTCTTATCTTGCGTATATTTTCTTCTGCAGAAGCAGCGCGATCCCGTTTTATCTCGTCGGGCTGATTTTCTTCCTTCTGCGCGAAAAAACGGACCGGCGGCTGCTGTCGCTCTGGGCGACGGCTGTGGTCTGCTCCGCCTCGGTGGATTATTTTTCGGAGATCACCGTCGGCTTCGCCGCGCGTCTGGGACTGCTGGTTCTGCCCGCGGTCTACGGCGGCCTTCTGCGGGAGCTGAAAACCGCCGCGAAAGAGAAGAAAACAAAGGCGGAGCCGGCAAAGACCTCCGTTTTCGCCTCCCGCCGGTTCCTTACCGCGGCGTCGGGCGCGGCGGCAGCGCTGATGCTTGTCTGCGCCGCGGCGGTTCTTTGTGCGGAGCGGGACTATACGTTTCTCCCCGCCGCGGGGGAGGAACGCTGGTCGCCGGGAACGGTCCGCATCGAGTCCGGCCCGCTTCGCGGCCTGCGCAATACGGACGCCTTTCAATGGGAATACGACCGGGTGCTTGCCGACCTCGACCGGATCCGGCGGGAGACCGACGCACCCGTTTACGTGGCGGCGCATCTGCCGTACGCCTATCTGTATCTGAACGATCTGCCCTCGGCGTCCTATACGTCGATTTTCGTCTCCGTCGATTTTCCGGACCGGATCGAGCGGTACTGGACGCTGTTCGGGGAGAAAAAACCGGAATATATTTATCTGCCCTATGACGACTTCTTCAGCGAATACGTGGACGTCAGACGGGAACTCAAAAAGCTCCATCATCCCGTCGAGACCCGCGGCGACGCGGGTTTGATCCTGCGCATTGAATGAGCGGGGGACGGAAAAATGAATAATGAATATAATAATCCTGATGCCCGTTGCTGTATCAGAGGCATTGCGTTCGAGCTTCATGCCGGGAGCCGGAAGCAGGAAGCCGGGAGCATAAAACAGAATTTCATGGTGCTCATACAAACGTAGCAAACGTAAACACACACGCTATGTCAAATTAATATTTACACAGGCGGCGAACCATGATGATCAATCTTCAGAATAAGACCGAAAGGGTCAGGCGATCCGAAGCGCGGCAGCTCGTCCGTCTGCAGAAAACGGCGCAGGGCGGACAGTGGCGGTTTTATTTCCTCTTCCTTCTTGTGATGATTGCCGTGGTCAATATCCTCGACGAGGTCACAAGCAACCTGTCCGTCTCCGTGCAGTCCTCTTTCGTGACGGAATTCTTTGTGAACAAGCCCTTCCTCGGCAAGACCTACACCTTTGAACAGGGGCTGTCGCTGCACACGTCGGTCAGCGTGCTCGGCTACGTTTTCGGCGCGGTGACGCCTTTTTATAAGGCGCTGGCGGACAAATGGGGCAGAAAGCCGCTGTTCGTCATCTCCACGCTGGGGATGGCGACGGGGCTTCTGATCATCTTCCTGTCGCCGAATTACCTCGTCTTCCTTCTGGGCTTTGCCGTGATCAGCTTCTTCATCGGCCACGATATCCAGATCATCTACATCCTGGAGGAATCGCCGGACCGCTCCCGCGGCAAGATCTACAGCGTGCTGAAGAGCCTCGGCATCTTCGGCGTAGTGATGATCCCCGTGCTGCGGCGCGTCCTGATGGGCGGCGACGCGACGCTCTGGCGCAGGATTTTTCTTCTGCCCGCGCTGA
>CACYHJ010000036.1:0-937 GCA_902774165.1 Oscillospiraceae bacterium | reverse complement strand
CCATCGGATACGCGCTGCTCGTGCTGTTTTTTGTGAAGGACACGAAGGTTTTTATCAAAGAGCGGACCGCCTATCTCTCAATTCCCTATGAAGAACGGCAGGCGCGGAAAGCGCGGGAAAAAGAGTCGAAAAAAGCGCTCAGGAACCAGTCCGGCGTCCTGAACGCGGTAAAATACATCTTTTCAGCCAAAGACACAAAATACCTGATGATCGCGAATATCGTTTTCGACGCGGGCATGCCCGCCATCGCGCTATATTTTGAATCCTCCATGCATATCGCCGGCATGACGACGCAGGATATCACGGACGCGCTGTTCGTGCTGCCCATCGTCTACGCGCTGCTGACCTTCGTTTCCGGCTTTATCGCGGACGCGCTGGGCAGAAAGAAGACCGTTCTGTCCGCAAGCGTCCTGAGTATCGCGGGCTTCGTCCTGTTCGCCGTTGGGATCAACAAGCTGTGGAACCCATACCTGATCGGCGGCTTCTGCGGCCTGTATCAGGGCTGCTACTGGATCGGCAGAGACTATATGAACATCATGATGACGGAAAAGGTGCCCACGGATATCCGCGCCTCCGCGGTGGGCGCCGTGGGGATGCTCACCATGATCGGCCTTGCGGTCGGTTATCTGCTGATGATCGTCGGGATGCTGGTTCTGCCGGTGTGGCTGACGTGCCTGGTCGTCGCTGTGCCCTTTATCGCCTGCGCGGCGGTCCTGTTCCGGCTCAGAGTGCGGGAGACAAAAGGCGCAGACCTTGACGCGCTGGGAGAGGATCAATGGATAATGGATAATGAAAAATGAATAATTTCGTCGTAAACAAATCTAAAACATACACATGTACTTCTGCCCAACCTTGCCCCGCGCAGCATAGCTGCGTCGGTCGAAGCTAAAAATATACCACCGGTATATTTTCTTCACGCTCCGACTTCGCGCCTTTT
>CACYHJ010000035.1 GCA_902774165.1 Oscillospiraceae bacterium | reverse complement strand
AAAGCTGTTCTCGATCCATCAGAACCGCCGCTGGGACAGAGATTACCGCATCGTCAAGGCGGCGAAGGATCAGGGCCTGCTGGGGCAGGTGTATATGGTCAAGAGCATCGTGCAGGGCTCCAGAGGCGCCATGTACGGCTGGCGCGGCCATAAAGAAAACGGCGGCGGGATGCTGCTGGACTGGGGCATCCACCTGATCGACCAGGCGATGAATATGTTCGATGAAAAGGTCGTCAGCGTGGACGCGCACCTGATGAGCATGTATACCCCCGGCGTGGACGACAACATCCACCTGTTCCTCCGGTTCGAGAGCGGCTGCTCCTATATGATGGAGATGAGCACCAACTGCCTGATCAACCTGCCGCGCTGGCACGTTCAGGGCACCGAGGGCACGCTGCAGATCGACGACTGGAGCTGCAAAGGGCGGCTGATGAAGCTCAAGCCCAACGCGGAGATGAAGTGGAGCGACGACATCGTTTATACCGAAGCCGGCCCCACCCGCACCATGGCGCCCAGACCCGAGTATACCATGCTGGAGCTGCCGCTGCCGGACGAGCATCCCGACTGGTCGGATTACTATAAAAACATCGTCGCCGTGATCGAGGGAAAAGCAGATCTGATCGTAACGCCCGAGCAGGCGCTGCGGGTGATGAAGGTCGTGGATCTGATGTTCAGAGCGGACGCCGAAAAAGGCGCGGTCCGCTGCTGTATCTGATTTTTACAGGAGGATTCAACATGAAAAAAGCATGGATCATTCAGGGTGGATGGGACGGCCATGAACCCGTTCTTGTGTCCGAGCGTTTTGCGGCGCTGCTGCGCGGGGAGCATTTCTGCGTTGAGGTGTTCGATACGCTTCAGGTGCTTGCCGACCGCAAAGAGGAGTTGAACGATATCGACCTTCTGGTTCCGGTATGGACCATGGGCGAGATCACCGGGGAGCAGTCGAGCGGTCGGCGCGGGCGTCGGGCTTGCGGGCTGCCACGGCGGGATGTGCGATTCGTTCCGCAGCGATACGGAGTGGCAGTTTATGACCGGCGGGCAGTGGGTCTCCCACCCCGGCGGAGACGGGACCCGTTACCGGGTGAATCTTCGCCGCGGATCGTCCCCTCTGACGGAAGGTATTTCAGATTTTGAGGTCTGCAGCGAACAGTATTACGTTCACGTCGACCCCGCCAACGAGGTTCTGGCGACCACGCGTTATCCCGTGGTGAATTATTACCACGCCGCCAACGGCGAGGTGGACGTTCCCGTCGCCTGGACGAAACGCTGGGGACACGGCAGGGTGTATTACAATTCTCTGGGGCATCACAACGACGTGTTCGATATCCCGGAAGCGCTGGAAATGATGCGCAGGGGTATGCTCTGGGCGGCGGAAGGAAAGCAGATCTTCCGCGATACGAACCCCGACCCGGATCAGTATACCAATACGGCCAAAATGTATTGACGAGGTGCGCAATATGAAAAAAGTCAACGTAGGGATCGTCGGCTGCGGCAATATCAGCGGCATTTATCTCACCAACCTGACCGGCTGCTTCTCCGATATCGTCAACGTGGTCGCCGTGTGCGACCTGATCCCCGATAAAGCGCTTGAAGCGCAGAAAAAATACGGGATCCCCAAGGCGTATTTCACCGATGAGGAGATCATGGCGGATGAGGAGATCGAGCTGATTCTCAACATCACAACGCCGGATCAGCACTGCCCGGTCAACCTGATGGCGCTCGCGGCGGGCAAGCACGCCTATTGCGAAAAACCGCTCGCCATCTGCCGCGCGGACGGCGAAAAACAGGTGGCGCTGGCAAAAGAAAAAGGCCTGCTGCTGGGCGGCGCCCCCGATACGTTTATGGGCGGCGGCATTCAGACCTGCCGCAAGCTGATCGAAGACGGCTGGATCGGCGACGTGGTGGCGGTCAACGCCTCCATGCGCTGCCACGGGCATGAGAGCTGGCACCCGAACCCCGCGTTTTACTATGAGACCGGCGGCGGCCCCATGTTTGATATGGGCCCGTATTATCTTACCTGTCTTGTGAATCTGATCGGCGCGGTGAAAAGCGTCATGGCGTATACCCGCGTGACCTTCCCGACCCGGCTGATCACCTCCGAACCGCTCAGGGGAACGGTCATCGACGTGGAAGTGCCCACCCACATCGCCGGTCTGATGAAGTTCGAAAACGGCGCCGTCGGCACCCTCACCACCAGCTTTGACGTTTACGACGACCATCAGGCCTGCATCGAGGTGTTCGGTTCCCGCGGGAGCCTGCTGGTGCCGGATCCCAACGGCTTCGGCGGCCCGATCCGGCTGCTCAGAGCGGACGAACATAACTATGAGGACGTGCCGGTGGTCTACGGCTATCAGCAGAACAGCCGCGGCGTGGGCGTCGCGGATATGGCGCTTGCCCTGCGGGAGGGCCGCAGGCCCCGCGCGAACTGCGACCAGACCTTCCACGTGCTTGATTTAATGTGTGCGTTCCACGATTCCTCCGACGCGGGGAAAGAGATTCCGCTGCGCGAGGGCTTCCGCCGGGAACCCGCGCTTTCGCTGGAGCGCGGGATCTTCTGACCCTGCGCCGCGCATTCAATCAAAGCGCACGTTCAAACAGAAAAAACACAGCGGCAGGAACCTTTCTCCTGCCGCCGTTTTTTCTGTCCTTAATAAACCGCGATATCCCGCACAACGGGCGCGCCGACCGATTCCGTGACCTCAAAAACGATCTGCTTCGCCGTCAGGTCTTGGAAGGGGATGATCCGCTTGTGGCCGACGCAGGCGCTTTCATAAACCGGCGTGCCGTCGGCGAGCACGCGGAACGCGCGGATGCGCTGTCCTTCCGTAATATCCTCCCGGATCATCAGATACTTCACCGGCTGCGCAGAGTCAAGCGTGACGGCGCAGCGCCCGTCGCGGAGCGGGGGGCTTTCGACCCGTTTTTTCGCGCTGCCGAAGGTCTCCCGGATCAGCCTGCCGAAGGCGCGGAACTGTTCCTCATCCTGAAAAACGCCGTCCTTGCTGATCGCCATCCCCAGTAGCAGATTGGAGTTTCTGCCGACGGAGCGGATATAGCAGTCCAGCAGCTGCTGCGGGGTGAAGCGGAACCGTTCCTCGTCCGGCTGCCAGCTCCAGCCGCCGCCGAAGGCCTCGTGGGTCCGGTTGGGCATGTCGGTCTCCGCCGGCCAAAAATATTTGCCGTCCGGGTCGCCGACGCCCGCCTGTTCGTCCGCCTGCATCCCGTCGTACCGCGCTTCTCCCGCGTTGGTACCCGCCCAGCAGTTCTCCGGCGCGAGCCCGTCCTCGTTGCCGACCCAGCGCACGTTGTGCGGCCAGGCGCGGGGACCCTGAAAACAGATCGCGTCCGGCTGGTATTTTTTCAGCAGCGGCACAAGATCCGGGCCGCCCTCTTCCGGCGGGATCACTCCGCCGTCGAACCAGATCTCAAACAAATCCCCGTAGCGGCTCCAGAGCTCTTCCACCTGCGCCTCGACGCATTTCACATAGTCCCGATAGGCCTGCCTGCGGGTATCCTGGGGCAGATTATCGTTGATATCGTAATAACCGTTGCATACGGTGCTGTAATAAAAGCCGGGTTTTAACCCGTATTTTTTGCAGGCTTCGATAAATTCCCGGCACACGTCGCCGCCGCCCCCGCGCCAGTCGGTATGGGCGATGGAAAAGTCGTTCACCTTTGTGTCCCACAGGGCGAAACCGGTGCAGTGCTTCGCCACCAGCACCGCATATTTCGCGCCCAGCTCCGCCGCGCTCTTCACCCATTGCTCCGGATCGAGCGCTTTCGGGTGAATGGTCTCCGGCGCCAGCGCCTCCCGCACGGCGGCGGTCTTGTACCAGTCGCCCGTCAGGTCGGGGCGGTACATCTCCATGCAGTAATGGATCAGCACACCCAGCTCCGTCTCATGCCATTCAAGCTGCTGTTTTGTCGGTTTTGCAATCTCCATGTCCGTTCCTCCGTTCATTTGTTACTCTCTGTAAAAAACAGGATCGCCGCCGTCGCGGCCCGCGCGTTCAGGGTGATCCAGAGCCCGTCCTCCCTTTGCTCAGCTGCGGCGTCGCCGAAGATCACCGGATCGCCCTTCGCGGGGGAGGAGACTTTATACCGGTAGGCTCCTTCGGCGTTCGCGAAAAGGCTGATCAGCCCTCTGCC
Source organism: Oscillospiraceae bacterium (assembly GCA_902774165.1). GTDB lineage: Bacteria > Bacillota > Clostridia > Oscillospirales > Acutalibacteraceae > RGIG2774. The sequence goes on along the minus strand of CACYHJ010000035.1, from coordinate 8,636 downwards.
GGTGCCGGCGCAGATTTTTTCGTGTACCTCAAACAGGTCGCCCGGCGCGCCGTAAACGACGGGGTCTGCGCGCGTCGCGTCGTCCCGCACACGCTTGTAAACGCCGAGCACGTCCGCGAACAGCTTCACGCCTTCGTCGGAAACCTCCGGCAGATCGCCCCAGACCCCGTTCTGTCCCAGCACAAGGGACGCGAGGTTGATCAGCTGCGAGCCTGCGGGATCATCCGGCAGATAGTGGGTCATCATCAGCACCGAGGGGATCCATTTGTCAAAGCCGAGCGCCTTCCGGCAGACCCAGGCGCGCGCCGGGCCGGGATTGACGAAAATATTGATCCATTGATCCGCGGGCACCTGAATGTCGTAATTCGGGTAATAAGGCCCGTTGTTCATGGCGAAGTATTTGCCGGAGGAGAGGAAGCCGAGCCCGACGTATCGTCCGCCCTCGGTGATATCCATATCCACGATCGCGTCCGGGACCGCGGCGCAGAGCCTGTCCGCCACTTTGGAAAGGTACAGCCCCAGCCGGAAGCTGTAATTCTCCGCCCGGTCCCGCGCGGTCGTCCCTTCGCCGCCGTGGAAATGCCCCGGCCGGTCGCAGCCGGACATCTCGACGGCGTCCCATTTGAAATACCGGACGCCCGTCTCGCGCGCCAGCGCGATCAGCCGGTCGGCAAAGTCCTCCCAGTATGCGGAAACCGGACACATATCATAGCTGTTCTCGGTGTCCCATACCGGGTGGGGCTGCGGGAGGGCGTCCCCCTGGCGCCGGATCCTGTCCGTGTTCCGCCGGAGCATTTCGCTGCTGACCGACGCTGTCGTCGGCGCGAACCATAAACCGAGCTTCATCCCCCGCGCCGCAAGAAGGTCATGGATCCGCTTCATTCCGGAAGGGAACCGCGCCGGGTCCGCGATCCAGTCGCCGGTCCCGCCGAACCAGCCGGTATCAATCACGAACACGTCCACGCCCATGCGGTGGGCGATTTCGATCTCCTGCTCGATCCGCTTCTCATTCATGGACGTGAGATATTCCTGTTTGTTATAGAATTTGTTGCGCTCCTGAAACGCCCACGTGTTGTAAAAAATATACGGTTTTCGGCTTTCGGCGTTCAGCGAGCAGCAGGAAAGCTGAAACGCGCGGTATGCCTTCGCCAGCGCGTTTTCGTCGCCCCGTACCGCGCCGAGCTGCAGCCAGACGCCCTCAAAGGGCTGCTCGCGCAGGGGCTGGCCGTCCCAGTAATTGCCCTTGACGGCGCGGATCACAAGATCGGCGGCCTCCCGTGCAAAGCAGACGTAAAGATCCGGATACATGGAACCGTGCTCATACGCCGTGAGCATACAGAATTTTCCGCGCTGTTCCGTCAGGATCGGCCCCATCAGCTCGTTCTCATGCCCGAACGCCGGGATTTCCCGCAGCCGGTAGGCGTGGGCCAGCGCGTCGTATTCCGAAAGGCGGACTTCGGTCCTCGCCGCGTCCCGCGCGCCGGGATACGCAAGATACGTCAGCCGCTCTCCGTTTTTTTTCGTCAGACGCGCGCCGCCGTCCGCCGAAAGGAGATACCGGAAGCGGACAAACGGCGTGTGCCGGCAGACCCGCAGCTCCATCGTCAGCGTGAGCCCGTCGCCGAAGCGGCCGCAGAGCGTCAGAAGCTCGACGGAATCGTTCAGAAAGGTCCTGCCGGTCAGGCGGAAGTCCTCCGGCGCGGCGGACAGGATTTTTCCGTCGATCTCAAAGACCGGCCACGCCGCCGGGATCGCTTCGTCTGCGCCTGCCGGCTGATAGCGCAGCGCCTGCGCGCCGCCGACGGACAGGGAATAGAACGGGGTTTCGTAATAAAACATGCTGTCGGACATCTTGAAAGCCTTCCTTCGTCTGTGTTTTACGAATAAACAGGTCAGCCGATCCCGGGGGGTCGACGGACCTGTTTTCCTTATGTCTTTATGAAATCTGCCGCGTCATCACGGTTGAATGCAAAAATCACTCCTGCGCCGCCAGCTTCTGCTGGGACTGCATCTTGAGATAGGCGTTGATAAAGCCGTCGATATCGCCGTCCATCACCGCGTTGATGTTGCCGTTTTCAAAGCCGGTGCGGTGATCCTTCGCCAGGGTGTAGGGCATGAACACGTAGGAGCGGATCTGGCTGCCCCAGGCGATATCCTTCTGTTCGCCCTTGATATCTTCGATCTTGTCAAGGTTCTCGCGCTCCTTGATCTCGATCAGCTTCGATTTGAGCATGCGCATGGCGACCTCGCGGTTCTGGTGCTGGCTGCGCTCCACCTGGCACGCCACCACGATGCCGGTGGGGATATGGGTCAGACGCACCGCGGAGGAGGTCTTGTTGACCTTCTGTCCGCCGGCGCCGCTGGCGCGGTAAACGTCCATCTTCACGTCCTCGGGCTTGATCTCCACGTCCACGTTGTCGTCGATCTCGGGCATGACCTCGATCGAGGCGAAGGAGGTATGGCGTCTGCCGGAGGCGTCGAAGGGCGACACGCGCACAAGACGGTGAATGCCCATCTCGCTCTTGAGGTAACCGTAGGCGTTTTCGCCCTCGATCAGCACGCTTGCCGATTTGATGCCCGCCTCTTCGCCGTCAAGGATATCCAGCGTCGAGACCTTGAAGCCGTGGCGCTCGCCCCAGCGGTTATACATGCGGTAAAGCATCAGCGCCCAGTCCATCGCCTCGGTGCCGCCGGCGCCCGCGTGGAAGTTGAGGATCGCGTTGTTGTTGTCGTATTCGCCGGAGAGCAGCGTCGTGAGGGTGAGCCGGTCGATTTCGGACTGCACCTTCTTCACGCCCTCGGTGCATTCCCCGAGCATGCTCTCGTCCTCTTCCTCGTCGGCAAGCTCGATGAGCGTCAGGGTGTCCTCATATAATCCGTGGATGGTGTTGTAGTCGCTGACCTTGTTTTTCAGCTGACTGATGCGCTGCAGCACCTTCTGGGAGTTCGCGATATCGTCCCAGAACCCGTTATCGGCGGTCTGTGCTTCGAGGTCGGCGATCTCCTGTTTCATTTTTTCAAGACCGAGCGCCTCCGCAAGGTCCTTCAGCGGCTTCTCGGATTCCAGAAGCTCCAATCGTAACTCTTCAAACTGTAACATAATAAACCTTCCGTTCTTTTTTTAATACGTTCTGATGCGTGCCGCATGGATCACGCGTTCATGAGATTCCCCTCTGATTGCATGTATATACGTTTATTATATAAAATCCCTGCGCGCCTGTCAATAATATACAAATACAAAAGCTGTTTTTCTACACGGGAAACAGTCTTTTTTTTGAATATTGTAATCACTTGTGACGATTTCCCGAGAGAAATAATGTTTTATAATTATAGTGATATTGTGAAAGATACCGACGCAATAGATCCGTAATTCTGTCAAAAAGGACGATCCGCCGCGAAGTCGGAAACACACCCGACAGAAAGTATCCGCTCCGCGCGGGAACTGCGGGGCTCTCAGCGGAAGCGCCCGCCATGAAAAGGCAGTTCAACAGGGAAAAAAGATTCTCTGTTCTTTGAAATAAATCATTGCAGGAGGTTTTTTAGATGAAAACTCGAAGTATGAAGCTCATTGTGACGCTGCTGTCGCTGGCGCTGCTTCTCGGCGTCTTCGGCGGCTCGATCTGGGCGTCGGCCGCGACGCCGGACGCCTCGGGCTCCCTGCCGAACGGCATTACTTGGGAGGTCTACGGCACCAGACTGAGCATTAAAGCGTCCGGCTCCGGCTCCGGCGTGCTGCCGGACCGGAATTGTACGATTATACGCGTAGCGTACACCGAAGAGATCGCTGACATTACGATCACCGATCCGCTGCCCTGGCAGTCGGATGCGACGCTGAACGGTAAAATCACATCCGTCAACATCGACGGCACGGTCAAACGGATCGGCAAGGCCGCGTTTGCGAAGATGCCGAAGCTGACCACCGTGCTGACGCACAGCGGCCTTCAGGAAATCGGAGGCTTCGCGTTTTATAAGAACAGCGCGCTCAAACACGTCTATCTTCCGCCGACGGTAAATAAGTTTGATGAATACGCGTTTTTCGGCTGCGGGATCAACGATATCACCATCCCGGCAGGCGTGACGGAGATCCCGTCTAATTTCGCCTGGGAAACTGCGGTCAGCGAGCTTTGGGTCCCGTCCGGCGTCAAAACGCTCGGTTCCAAGATCCTTCCGCTGGGGAGCGTAAGCAACGGCAATAAGCTCCATATCCCGAAATCCGTCACGAAGATGGGTTCTGTCTTCGGCGGCGATGTGGATCGGAATTATCAGTATATTTATTATGCCGGCTCCGCTTCCGAGTACAAGAATATCCAGGGCTATCAGCTCCTGAATTCCGGGCATAATTCTTACAACAACGTTGAGGCGCTGCATTCCGGCGGTTATGCGGACGCGAAATTCCTGCTGACCTCCGCCGGCAAGATTACCCTCTCCGGCAGCGGCTATTTCGACGACTGCTCTTCCGCCGCGCAGGTGCAGTGGCACGCATTCCGCAGCAAAATCAAGGCTGTCGAGGTTCAGACCGGGATCAAGGGCGTGCCGAATTACGCGTTCCGGGATTGCGAAAGCCTTGAGAACGTTACGCTTCCGACCTCCGGCTTCACCACGATCAGCACGAACGCCTTCCGCCACTGCACGGCGCTGGGGAGCATCACCCTGCCCGACAGCCTGACGAAGATTCAGAGCAGCGCGTTTGAATATTGTACCGCGCTGCAATCGATCAAAATCCCCGCCGGTGTGACGGAGCTGCCGGCGTATGCGTTTGACGGCTGCACAAAACTGTCAAGCGGTTCGTGGCCGGGCGTCACCAAATTCGGCGACCGCTGCTTCGCGGGCACCGCGTTCGGCAAGGTCACGCTCAGTGATTCCGTAACCGAGCTCGGCAAAAGCATGTTCAGCGACTGCCCGAAGCTGTCGTCCGTAACGCTGCCGTCCTCGCTCAAAACCATTCCCAACAGCTGCTTTGCGAACTGCGTCTCGCTGACGACCGTCACCATTCCCGGGAGTGTGGAGCTCATCGACAATATGGCGTTCTTAGGCTGCTCGGCGCTGACCAACGTCAAATATTCGTTAACTCTGAACTCCTGTAAGCTCGCAAAGATTGAATTCAAGGCGTTTGCCGACTGCACGAGTCTGAGACAGTTCCCTCTGCCCCCGGATGTAACGCTGGGAAACAGCGTTTTCGAACACTGCGGCAAGCTGGAGACGGTCGTATTTACGCCGGGGCTGAAGAGCTTCCCCGCCAATACAGGCTTTGCCCCGAAATACGCGCTGTTCACCGGCGCTAAGTCAGAGTATACGGCCAGGTTTGACGTATTGAAGGACTGTGAATTCGTTTACAACACGATCAACTGGTCCACAAGCAACGAGGATTATATCGCGGTCACCTCCGAGGGCGAAATCCACGTGCTCGGTGAAGGATCGATGGTGGGTTACACTACGCCGTGGTACGTCACGAAATACGCGGATACGATCGAGACCGTGACCGTGCATTCCGGTGTAAAAGACGTTTCCGTCAATGCGTTCCGCGATCTGACGAAGCTGAAAACGGTTTCGCTGCCGGACAGTGTTGAGGCGATCCGCGAATTTGCGTTTGAAAACGACGCCGCCGTAAAATGGATTTATCTCCCGTCGTCAGTGAAGTCGATCGGCGAAAACGCGTTCAACGGCTGCGCCGGCCTCGGAGCTGTTTTCTACGGCGGCACGCAGACGCAGTGGAATGAAGAGCTTGTCAGAGCCGCCGGAAACGAACCGCTGGAAAACGCGGATCTTTACGTTTCCGTCATTGCGTTCGGCGAATGCGGCGATCAGGGCGACAACGTCATGTGGTGCCTGACGTCCGGCGGAACGCTGACGGTCTTCGGGACCGGGAAAATGCGCGACTGCCTGGGAGATTGCCCGTGGGATTCTTATAGAAGCCAGGTCAAAAAAGCAGTCGTCAAATCAGGCGTAACGGAGATCGGCGACTGCGCCTTCAGCGATAGCGGGAACCTGACGGGCGTAACCATCGCGGACAGCGTGACGAAAATCGCCTACGGCGCGTTTCTGCGCTGCCCGAAGCTGAAGACCGTAACCATCCCCGACAGTGTGAAAACGATCGCGGACGTTGCGTTCAGCCAATGCGAAGGCCTCGTCGCGGTCAGACTTCCGTCCTCCGCCGTGACGCTTACAAACACCGTATTCGACAATTCCGGGTTGAAATACGTGATGTATCCCGGCTCGAAGGCGGCGTACGAGGCGGTCGCAGCCTATCGGGACAACTCCGTTCTGAAAAATGCGAAAAAATATTATAACGTGAAAACCTACGGCGAATGCGGCGACGCCGCGTTCTGGGCGTTTTGCGGCGACGGCGTGCTGCATATCTTCGGCGAGGGCGCGACCGCGGATTACACGCTCAAAAAAGCACCCGGCTGGGCGAGAGGGGTGAAGTTGATCGTCGAGGTCGAGGTCGAGCCCGGTATTACGGGCGTCGGAAGCTTAACGTTCGCCGGTCTGGAAAATCTGCGCATTGTCTGCCTGCCCGCAACGGTCACGAAAGTCTCCGAGACCGCGTTCGGTACAAAAGCGATCGAGAAACCGCTGCCCGGCGGAACGCTGCCCGGCGAAGTGATCGGCGAAAAACCGCTGAAGCCGCTGAAGCCTCTTGAGCCGGTCGCTGAAAAGAAAACATATCTGCTCTTCGGCGGCACAAAGGAGGCTTACGAAGCGCTCTCGGTCAACTCTTTCGATGTGATCGATACGGTATATTATAATATCACCGACCGCGGCGACTGCGCTCAGGCGGGCTTCTCCCGCTGGGCTCTCGGCAGCGACGGCGCCCTGCACGTCTTCGGCGAGGGCAAGATGGCGGATTACAGCGCCGTGACCGCCTCGCCGTTCTACGGCATGCGTGACAGCGTCACCCTGATCGATATTGCGGACGATGTGCCGTATATCGGCAAGTTTGCGTTCTATGAGCTTGCAAATGCGGCCGGAACCCTTGAAATTCCGGCGTCTGTAACCGAGATCGGTCTGTCTGCATTCCAGAAATGCGGAAAGCTCGAAGCGGTGAAGATCCCCGGATCGGTTAAAACGCTGAACGCACGTTCCTTTGAGGACTGCGCCGCCCTTGCGAGCGTCGAGCTGGCCGAAGGTCTTGAGGCGATTAAGAACCAGGCGTTCAAAGGCTGCGCGCTGAAGACGGTCGCGATCCCGAAGACTGTGACGGAGATCATATACAACGCATTTTCCGGCAACGACAGTCTGACCGGATTCACGGTCGCGGAAGAAAACGAGACCTATAAATCCGCCGACGGCGTCATCTATTCGAAAGACGGCAAGACGCTGTGCATTTATCCCAGCGGCAAAGGCGCTGAAGATAAGACGATTCCCGAGACCGTGACCGCCATCGGCAAGGGCGCATTCACGACAAACAAAAAGATCACCGGAATCCTCATCCCCGAAACCGTGGAAACCATCGGAGAGAATGCATTTGAGGACTGCACGGCGCTCAAGGCCGTATATATTTCCGCGAACCTGAAGGACGTTCAGTCGTATGCATTTTATTCGGACGAAGCGCTCACCGACGTATACTTCGGCGGTACCGAGGAACAATGGAACGCGTTGAAAGCCAAAATTGCGGATCACAACGATCCTTTGCTCAACGCAAAGATTCACTTTAATGCTCAGTCCTCATTCCCGGTAAGCTACGACGCGAACGGCGGAAAGAACGCGCCCGAGGCACAGACAAAGTCGGTCAGCAATGCGCTGACGCTGACAGATAAACTCCCGGAGAACAGCGTGACCTTGACGTTTGACGCAAACGGAGGCACCCTTAAGGAAAAGAGCATCGCCGTATCGCTTGTCTTTAAAGAGTGGAACACCGCAAAGGACGGAAAGGGAACCGCATACGCGCCTGCCGCGGAATACGCGGAGAACGCGGCGCTGACGCTTTACGCCCAGTGGACCGCGGGCGCCGTCGGCAAGCTGCCGTCGCCCGCAAGAGAGGGCTATACCTTCGACGGCTGGTACACCGACGCAAAGAAGGGCGAGAAGGTCGACGCGAAAACGAAGATCGACAAAGATACGACCGTCTACGCTCATTGGAAAGCGATCACGTTCACCGTGACGTTTGACAGGGGCGGAATCGAAGCAGTCGAAGAGATCAAACCGCAGACCGTCGCATACGGCAAAACCGCCGAAGAGCCGAAAGTGGATTATGATGATTACTATCTGTCCTTTGTCGGCTGGTACGCGGATAAGGAGATGACGAAGAAATTCGACTTTGCCACTCCCATCACCGAAGATACAACCGTTTACGGAAAGTGGGAATGGCAAAACACCGAAGATCCCTCCGCGATTGTCGTCGTTTCGTTTGAAACGAACGGCGGCAGCAAGGTTCAGAGCCAGGTGATCGAGGCCGGTAAAACACCGACCAGACCCGAAGATCCGACGAAGGAAGGCTATACCTTCCGCGGTTGGTTTGCCGATAAGGAACTGACGAAGGAATTTGATTTCTCTGCGGCGATCAAAGAAAACGCGACCGTTTTTGCAAAATGGGAAAAGACCGACGATCCCGGCAAGACCGACGATCCCGGCAAGACGGACGATCCCGGCAAGACCGACGATCCCGGCAAGACCGACGATCCCGGCAAGACCGATGA
>CACYHJ010000034.1 GCA_902774165.1 Oscillospiraceae bacterium | reverse complement strand
GTGCGGCTTCGTGGGAGGAGCGCAAAACGCTCCGCAATCTACCACATTTTATTGGAGGTTAACAAATTATGGCACAGAAAGTTGTTGGCTTAATCAAACTTCAGATCCCCGCAGGCAAAGCGACTCCCGCTCCCCCTGTCGGACCTGCTCTCGGTCAGCACGGCGTCAACATCATGGCGTTCACGAAGGACTTCAACGAGAGAACAAAAGGCGACGCGGGCCTGATCATCCCCGTCGTGATCACCGTTTATGCGGATCACACCTTTACCTTCATCACGAAGACGCCCCCCGCGGCCGTCCTCATCAAGAAGGCTTGCGGTATTGAGAGCGGTTCCGGCGTTCCCAACAGAACGAAGGTCGCTTCCATCACCAAAGATCAGATCAAAGCAATCGCCGAGCAGAAAATGCCCGACCTGAACGCCGCTTCCGTCGAAGCTGCCATGAGCATGATCGCCGGAACCGCGCGCAGCATGGGCGTTACTGTTACGGACTGACGCCCCCTCGTGGGAGGAACATTCCGAAATACCACTAATGGGAGGTAATTTATAATGAAACACGGTAAAAAATACAGCGACAGCGCCAAGCTCGTCGAAAGAAGCAAGCTCTATGAAGCTCCCGAGGCGATGGCCCTCGTGATCAATACCGCCAAGGCGAAATTCGACGAGACCGTCGAGATCCACGTCCGTCTGGGCGTCGACTCCCGTCACGCCGACCAGCAGGTCCGCGGCGCCGTCGTTCTGCCCAACGGCACCGGTAAGAAGGTCAGAGTCGCCGTCTTCGCGAAGGACGCGGCTGCGCAGGCCGCGCTTGACGCGGGCGCGGACATCGTCGGCGCAGAGGATCTGGTTCAGAAGATCCAGACCGAAAACTTCCTTGATTTCGACGTCGCCATCGCAGCGCCCAACATGATGGGCCTCGTGGGCCGTCTGGGTAAGGTTCTCGGTCCCCGCGGCCTGATGCCCAGCCCCAAGGCCGGCACCGTCACCCCCGATGTTGCCAAGGCTGTCAACGACGCGAAAGCCGGTAAGATCGAGTACCGTCTTGATAAGACCAACATCATCCACTGCCCGATCGGCAAGGTTTCGTTCGGCCCCGAGAAGCTCGTTGAGAACTTCGACGCCCTGATGGAAGCCATCGGCAAGGCCCGTCCCGCCGCTGCCAAGGGTCAGTATATCCGTTCCTGCGCCGTCGCCGCCACCATGGGCCCCGGCATCAAGGTCAACTTCAGCAAGTTCCTGAACATGCAGGCGAAAGCGGAATAAGTTTTTAAAGGTTCAGATCCCGCGGCCGGAAAGGCTGCGGGATTTTCCGCATTTTTTTCGTATTTTTTTCGGAGTTTGAAAAAATAATCAAAAACCCCTTGACATCCGGTTTTTGTTGTGATAATATAATAAAGCTGTTCTAAAGACAGCAGGTGCGTTTAACGTATAATGGCATCCCGCCGCCTGCCGAGGATCGCGCAATACTTTATATCGATTGTATTCTGCGCCTTTCTCTGTCTTCAGAGGAAGGCGATTGATTTTCCTTGCGAACAGCGTCAAAAAATTGCAAGGCAGGTGAAACGAAAAATGCCCAGTCAGGCAGTATTAGAGGCCAAGAAACAGCAGGTCGCTGCCATTGCCGACACCATTAAGAATTCCTGCGCAGGCGTGATCGTCGACTATACCGGTACTACGGTTGCCGATGATACCGCGCTTCGTAAGGAGCTCAGAGAGGCCGGCGTCGTCTATCAGGTCATCAAGAACACGCTGCTCAAGCTCGCGTTCGAAAACGCCGGTATCGCCGGACTTGACGATGTCCTGAACGGCACAACCGCGATCGCAACCAGCGCTGAAGATTACACCGCTGCCGCCCGAATCCTTGATAAGTTCGCGTCCACCCACAAGAACTTCAATCTCAAGGGCGGCTATCTCGACGGCGAGGTGATCTCCCTCGAGAAGGTCGACGCGCTTGCTAAGCTTCCTTCCAGAGAAATGCTTCTCACTCAGGTCGCTTGCGTGTTCCAGGCTCCCATGGCTTCCTTCGCCCGTGCGATCAAGGCCGTGCAGGAGAAAAAAGAAGAGGGCGGCGACGCTCCCGCAGCTGCTGAGGCTCCCGCAGAGGCGCCCGTTGAGGCGCCCGCAGAAGCACCCGCAGAAGCTCCGGCGGAAACTCCCGCGGAGTAATCCAAATTATTTAAAACAAAAAATTATCGGAGGAAAATTAAAATGGCATCTGAAAAAATCAATGCTATCGTTGACGCTGTCAGCGAGCTTTCTGTTCTTGAGCTTGCCGAGCTCGTATCCGCAGTTGAGGAGAAATTCGGCGTATCCGCAGCCGCTGCTGTTATGACTGCCGGCCCCGCAGCCGCAGCCGCTCCCGCAGAGGAAGAGAAGACTGAGTTTGACGTTGTTCTTGCCGAGGTCGGCCCCAGCAAGATGAACGTCATCAAGGCTGTCCGCGAGATCACCGGTCTCGGCCTGAAGGAAGCCAAGGAGAAGGTTGATAACGCTCCCGGCGTCATCAAGGAAGCCGCTCCGAAGGATCAGGCTGACGAAGCGAAGGCAAAACTTGAGGCTGCCGGCGCGAAAGTTGAGCTCAAATAAGATTTTTCGCAAAAAAATCCGCGTATCCGGTTTTTTCGGATATGCGGATCTTTTTTTTACGTTCGATTCAGAGCGTGTGGCCCATATAAAATATATGATCTTTATACTCCGCCAGCACCGCCCGGTTGTGCTCGTCGCCGCCGTCCACGTTCGCGGACCGGAACACCGGCGCTTTGAAGCCTGCCTGAACGGTCAGCTCGACGCAGCGGGCGACGACCGCGTTGAGGATCGCCGCGCCCACCGCGGTGGAGGTCGGGCCGACCTTTTCCGGCACGCCGTCGATCGTTACCGAGCCGTCGCCCACGCAGCCGCAGTTGTCCAGCACAAGATCCGACACGTCCGCCAGCAGCTTGCCGGAGGGGTGGCGGGAGACGGCGTTCCGTTCGGACTCCATACTGGTCAGGCAGATCACCTTCGCGCCTTTTTCGCGGCAGCGCGCGGCAAAATCGACGGGGACGGGATTCCTGCCGGAGACGGAGTGCACGATCACCACGTCCCCCGCGCCGATGGGCTGGTTGTCCGCGATGATGGCGCCGTAACCGACCATGCGTTCCATCTCGCTGGTCATCGTGACGGGATCATAGTCAAGATTGAGCCCCGGCGCGCGGATCGGGTTGATGTTCACCATGCCGCCCGTGCGGTAGTACAGCTCCAGTGCAAGAAGCCCCGCGTGGCTGCAGCCGAAGGCAAAAAGATTTCGTCCGTTCACCGTCGCCTCGCTCATCCAGCGGGCGGCGGTCTCCATGGCGTCCTTCTGGGTCGTCCGCGCCGTGCCGATCAGCCGGATCAGGTTGTCGAAATATGCGTCCGCAGCGTTCATGAAATCCACCTCATTGATCAGAAATCGGAATTGGTTTGTTCCCGGATCTCATTATAGCACACCGTGCGGCAAATGACAATATCCGCAATTCAGGAGGATTCCGGAATTTATGCTTGATTTTTATCACAGGATTCTGTATAATGTCCTCCGGATATCATCCGAAGGAGCTGTAAAGTAATGATTTTTGTTGACGTGGGCGCTGAAAAAAGCGTTTTTGCGAACGGGATCCATGACGATACCAAAGCGCTGCAGATGTGCATCGACCGGGCACGGGAAGGCGGCACGGTCTTTTTCCCGGACGGGACTTATCTTGTGTCGGCGAGCCTGATTTTCTACTCGAATCAGCGGCTGGTCTTCTCCGACGAAGCGCGGCTGCTGCGGTCCGCGGAAGGGGAGCGGATTACCCGGTATATCCTTTCCTCTTATTCCGAGCCGGATGTGGACGGCTATGACGGAACCCATGACGTGGAGATCATCGGCGGTATTTTTGACGGGAACGCGCAGACGGACGAATTTCTGACGATCCTCAACACGGTCCACTGCCGGAATATCACGGTGAAAAACTGCCGTTTCGTACACGGCGCCGGCTGGCACTGCATCGAGTTCAATTCCACCGACGGCATTCTGGTCTCCGGCTGCGCCTTTGACGGCGGAAGCTATACCCGTATGCGGCCGGACCTCTCCAACGAGCTGATTCAGACCGACGCGCCGGACGTGAATTCCTACGGCCCGGTCTATGACTGGGAGTGGAAGCTGATTGCGCATAAGCTGGGCAAAACGCCCTGCCGCAACGTCACGATCGAGCATTGCCTGTTCAAATGCGCGGGCTTCCCCGCCATCGGACACCACGGCAACCACAACCACGAGAATATCGTCATCCGGAACAATATCTTCTATGGCCGTTCCTGCGCGGACGGCAAAAGCAGAGGCTATATCACCTTTATGCCGCACGTTTCCGGCGTGCAGGTGTACGGGAACACCTTCGTGTCCGACGCCGACGAGGGCGATGGGAACAAGCTGTTCGAAGTCAAGAATCAGACGCCCGGCGCGTGGGAGATCGGGGAAAACGCATATTACGGCGCGTTTGACGACCGCCCGGCGGAATAAACGGGAGAAAACGGAAATGAAAACGCGCATGAAAAATGAAACTTTTTCGTTTTTGATCTTGACATTTCCACCCCGTTGTGCTAATATATTTCATCGAACGGGTTATCCGTTCACCTGCGCCGGTAGCTCAGCCGGATAGAGTGACTGGCTACGAACCAGTAGGTCAGGGGTTCGAGTCCCTTCGGCGTCGGACCGCGGGCAGCGGGACGATGCCGAACGCGATGACCGAAAAAAGAAGGAAAAACCGTTTGCCCATCGGGTGGCTTTTTTTGCGCGCCGGAGCGAACAGAATTATTGACCTTCCGGATTCTTTCTGCCGATCAATTATGAAGCAACGGTAATCCCGTCGATTATAGCATCAAAATAAGGCGCAGACCGGTATTCGGATTCATGAAAATAGCCTTCGGAGACAACATTTGTGTCCGGTTCAAACATTGGATCGGAATCAATGTCTGCGGAATACTCGGTAAGCTTTGTTCCGTTCACAGTGAATGTTGAGGTATCGAAAACGCGGATCTTACCGTTCATCAGGTCAGCTTTCGTCCGTATAATTTTATCTTCGGTTCCTTTCGCAGCTGTTTTTGGATTGATCTCTGTTGTATCAATGGACCCCGTCGCAATGGATCCTGTCCAGTCCGGCGGAATTGTCTGTCCGTTTGCGACCGATCTGATTGCGAATTCAAAAAATGGCTGCCAGTTGATTCTTGAGGAAACGACATAGGTTTTCGGACAGCGATCCATCGTACTGCCGTTAAAGGAAACGTGGAGAATGTTTTTTTCTTCACATATTTCCGGAACACCTTCGGAATATGTGTGATAACCGAGCAGGCGGCATCCTGAATTAATCAACGCTGCCGCGGCCTCTCTGTCGGAGTTTCCGTCGTTCCAGGAAGCGCTGTATCGAACTTCCATTGTCGCGTCGGGGCAAACGGAACGGGCGCCGAGGAAAAATGCCGTATAATCGGAAATTGCCTCAGCATATGGAAAAGAAGCAACATAGCCGAGTTTTGCATTCCCGGCGGAAATCTTTCCTTCCGAGATCATTTCATTCAATTTCATTCCGGCTGCAATTCCGGAAAGGAAACTGCCCTCATACACCGCGGCATAAACATTGTGATAATTTGAAATATCCTCGGTATGCGCTTTAACACCCATAACCGTACAGAACTGCACGTTCGGGAATTCCCGTGCGGCAGAGATCATAAAATCTTCATGACCAATGGAATTCGCTATGACAATGTCGCAGCCGTAGTCTGCAAGTTCGACAGCCGACTCATAGCATTCAGGGCTTTCCGGAACATTAGATTTTATGATAAACTGTTCTTCGTCAAGATTGAGCGATTCTGCAGTTTTTCGCATTGCGTCGATAAATAATCTGTCGAAGGCAGCAGATTCGTCATGAAGGAGGATCAATCCGACTTTTATATCGGATATCTTCTCAGAAATACCGGCGTTCGCACCGTCTGACAGATCATCTCCCGGTTCAATTTCCGATAGTAACGTTTCTGTCTTCGAAGCCATTGCCGCGGCTGCCGGTTGTTCCGCATCTGTGACGCTTTGCGCTGCTTCGGTCTGCGAGCCTGCGGCGGGGGAATTGTTTTCGACCGGAGGTTTCCCGTTTTTCTGAGTTATCAGTACAACCGCGATGACTGCGATCACGATCACCGCCGCCGCGGATACGATCCCGACGATCGCGGCCTTTCCCGGCTTGTCCTTCTTCGTTTCCTGCGGGGCGTTCCGAAGCTGCGCCGACGGGTAGGGGACGGGCTGCGGCTCGAGCGTCTGAGTGGTTTGCGTGTATTCCCATGCGGGACCGGCGGGCGGTAATCCTCCGCCCTTTGTCGGGAGGGTGATCGCGGCCGTCGCGTCCTGCGGCGGAGATTGGGCGGGTGCCCGGCTGTCCAGCGCGTCTCTCAGGGCGCCGACCGTACGGAACCGGTTGTTGTCGTACAGACTCAGGCCCTTCATGATCGCGTTTTCCATCTGCGCGGGCAGCTGTACGCCAAGCGCTCCCGGCGTTTTGATATCGTCGGCCTTCATTCTGTCAATCGACTCCGGCGGCCGCCGGCCGGTGACGCATTCGTACAGCGTCGCGCTCAGCGCGTATACGTCGGTCCAGGGCCCCTGCTCGCTGTTGGACAGATATTGTTCGATCGGCGCGTAGCCGCGCTTCAGCACGATCGTCAGGCCGCTGTTCCGATCCGGGGAGACAATCCGCGCGGCGCCGAAATCAATCAGCTTCGCGCCTTCTTCCGTCAGAATGATGTTGTCCGGGCTGATATCCCTGTGAACCACGCCGCTTTCATGGATCTTGATGAGCGCGTCCATGACGGGACGCAGCAGCTCCACCGCTTCGCCCGCGGGGATTCTGCCGCGCTGTCTGATGTGGGATTTGAGCGTCTGGCCCTCAAGGAATTCCATCACCATATAGGCGGTATTGTTTTCCTCGAAAACGTCAATAACCGAAACGATACCCGAAAGGTGGGAAAACCGCGCCAGGGTGCGCACTTCCTCCAGAAATTTCGTCTTATACCGGTCGTACAAAGCGCTTTCCTCCTGCGTCCCGGAGGGAACGACCGCCGAGGAACCGGCGCTGTCGCGGCCCGCCCAGGTTGCCGGGAAATACTCTTTGACCGCGACGCGGATATTCAGCTTCATGTCAAAGCAGACGTAGGTGACGCCGAAGCCGCCGGCCCCGATCTCCGCGCCGACGCGGTATCTGCCGGCGAGAACGGTGCCGGGCTGCAGGAAACGGGGATTCACCGGCGCTTCCGCCGCCGCGCCGCAGGCCGGACAGGCCTTTGCATCCGGCGGCAGCGCGGAAAAACAATGGGGACAGTATTCCATGAGAACACCTCTGTTTTTGTTTGGAATTGTATATAACTTCAGTATAACAGCAGCGGCAGGCTTTTTCAAGCGTGAGTTGATTTCGCGGACGAAAAATCTTTTTTCGGTATTGAAGATATTTACAATAAATATTTAATAAAACTATTGATATTCCCGGAAAGATGTGGTATACTGCAATACTGTAAGCATATGAGAAACAACGAGAGTGGGGCGACCCGCTCTTTTGTTTGATATGGGAGGTCTGTTATGGCAGAGAAGAAAAACGTCGCCGAGACGGTGCGGGAGCTGGCAAAGCCCCTGGTGGAGTCTCTCGGGCTGAAGCTGTGGGACGTGCGCTTTGTGAAGGAGGGCGCCGACAGCATCCTGCGCATCATCATCGACAAGGACGAGGGCGTGTGCATCGACGACTGCGTCGCGGTCAACGACGTCCTCGATCAGCCGCTGGACGAGGCGGACCCGATCAGCGTCCCCTACCGGCTGCAGGTACAGTCGCCGGGCATCGAGCGGGAGCTGACCCGCGACGAGCATTTTACGGCGTACCTCGGCGCGCCGGTCAAGGTCAAGCTCCACAAAGCGGTCAACGAGCGCAAACAGTACGCTGGCACGCTTGAGGCGTACGACGGCGGAGAGATCCGCGTAACGGCCGACGACGGCACGGCGCTTGTCTTCCCCAAATCGGACGCCGCATGGGTCAAGCTTGACGATTTTAAGGACTTTGATTCATAAAAACACTATCTGATGCATTGAAAGGAACTGATTGCAAAAATGACTGTCAACGAAGAATTTTTCCTTGCCGTAAAGCAGCTGGAAAAAGAAAAGAATATCCCCGCCGAAAAACTGTATGAGACCATCGCAAACGCGCTTGTCACCGCGAAGAAGCACGACTTCGGCGGCAGAGACGTGGTTTTCTGCGACATCGATCCCGAGCGGGGCGAGATCAACGTATACGCCCGCAAGAACGTGGTATCCGAGGTGGAGGATTATTACACCGACATCCTTCCGGAGGACGCGCAGAAATATCAGCCCGGGGCGCTTCCCGGCGATATCGTGACCATCCCGCTGGAGATCAAGGACTTCGGCCGCATCGTCGCCCAGAAGGTCAAGCACGTGATCCGTCAGGGGCTTCGGGAAGTGGAGCAGAACCGTCAGAGCGCGGAGTTCCAGGGGAAGAACCAGGAGATCGTCTCCGCGGTCGTGCAGGGCATCGACGCCAAGACCGGCAACATCACCATCGAGATCAACAAGACCGAGGCGATTCTCCCGAAGGCGGAGCAGATCCCCGGCGAGACCTTCCGCATCGGCGACACCATCAAGGTATTCATCTTCGACGTCCGCAGCGCCGAAAAGGGCCTGCGCATCCGTATTTCCCGCACCCATTCCGGCTTTGTCAAGCGGCTGCTTGAGACGGAAGTGCCCGAGATCGCCGACGGCACCGTCGAGATCCGCGCCATCGCCCGCGAGGCCGGCTCCCGCACGAAGGTGGCCGTGATCTCCAACGATGAAAACGTGGATCCCGTGGGCGCGTGCATCGGTCAGCGCGGCTCCAGAATCGACAATATCCGTTTCATTCTCGGCGGCGACGAGAAGATCGACGTCATTCCTTACAGCGAGGATACCGCCAAGTTTATTTCCGCGGCGCTTGCCCCCGCCGAGATCCTCAAGGTGGAGCAGGACGAGAACGACGAAATCGTCTATCACGTCACCGTGCCGGACAATCAGCTTTCGCTTGCCATCGGCAACAAGGGCCAGAACGCCCGCCTTGCGGCAAAGCTGACCAACAAAAAAATCGACATCAATCCCGAGAGCGGGTTCTATGATCCCGACAAGGCGGCCGAGGCGCTGAGCTGACGGCTGCGAAACATTCAAAATATACACCCCACCGTTTTTCGGCGGTAGAAAAGAGGCTTTGAGATGCAGCAGAAAAAAATTCCGTTGCGAAGATGCTCCGGCTGCGGCGAAAGCAAACCGAAAAAAGAGCTGATCCGGGTCGTGCGGACGCCGGAGGGCAGCGTGGAGCTGGACCTCACGGGGAAGAAGAACGGCAGAGGCGCGTATCTCTGCCGCAGCGCGGATTGCCTGAAAAAAGCGGAAAAGGCGAAGCGGTTCGACCGCGCCTTTGAAACGCAGGTCCCGCCCGAGGTCTACGAGGCGCTGCGAAAGGAGCTGACCGCCCTTGAATGAGAAGTTCAAAGCCCTGCTGGGCTTTGCGGTCAAGGCCGGCAGAGTGAGCTTCGGTCACGACGCGGTTAAACAGTGCATAAGATTAAAACGGGCGAAGCTGCTTCTTTTCACCCGGGACGCCTCGCCCCGCCTGCGGGAGGAGCTGACCGGGCTTGCGGGAAACGTCCCCGCGATTGATCTTGCCGAGAGCGCAGACGAGCTGGCGGCAGTCCTCGGCAGACGCGCCGCGGCGCTGGCCGTCGGCGACGAGGGTTTTGCGCAGAGTCTTTTGAAACATGTCGAAACAACGGTAACACAGGAGGATAAGTTATGGCAGCAGTGAAATATAAAATTCATGAGTGCGCGAAGGATTTCGAGAAAAAGAGCAATGAGATCATTGATCTTCTCGCCCGGTTTTCCGACGAGCCGAAAAAGTACCAGACGGTGCTGACCCCGGCGGATCTGGATATCATTTTCGACGCGTTTACCCAGCAGACCGCGACAGACGATCTGAACGCCTACTTCAATATGCCCGCGCCGGAAGGCGCCGTGAAGCCGGCTGCTCCGGCGGAACAGCCGGCGCAGCCCGCAGAGGAGAAAGCGGACGCGGCCGCAAAAGGCAAGCCCGCGCCCCAGGCGGGGGGCGGTCAGAAGCCGCAGCAGGGTCAGAAGCCGCAGCAGGGCGCGAAGCCCCAGCAGGGCCAAAGACCCCAGCAGAAGCCCGACGACAAAAAGAAGAAGGATCAGCCCTATCTTCAGGCGCGCACCAAGGGCGAGAAGAAGACCGTCGATACCCGCGGCGGTTACGTCGAGCTGGATAAGTATAACGAGAAATACGAGAACATCGCCGGTGACAACAGCCGCAGAAGCGACCGGGACACCGGCAAGCAGAAGATCAAGCAGAAATCCCAGCAGTATAAAAAACAGGGCGGCCGTCAGGGCAAGCGCGAGACCGAGCAGGAGAAGCTCAAGAGAATCGCCGAAGCCCGCGCGAAGCAGCAGATCAAGGTGACCATCGGCGACGAGATCCAGGTTTCCGAGCTTGCAACGCAGCTGAAGCTGAAGGTCACCGAGGTCATCAAGAAACTGATGGGCCTGGGCGTTATGGCCGCGCAGAACCAGGTGATCGACTTCGATACCGCCGCCATCGTCGCCGAAGAGCTCGGCGCGAAGGTGGAGCGCGAGGTCGTGATCACCATCGAAGACAGAATTATCGACACGCATGAGGATAAAGAGGAGGACCTCTCGCTCAGAGATCCCGTCGTCTGCGTCATGGGCCACGTCGACCACGGCAAGACGTCGCTGCTTGACGCGATCCGCCACACCGCGGTCACCGCGACCGAGTCCGGCGGCATCACCCAGCACATCGGCGCTTCGCGCGTTCATGTGCAGGACAGGGATATCACCTTCCTCGACACGCCCGGCCACGCCGCGTTTACCGCGATGCGCGCCAGAGGCGCCATGGCGACGGATATCGCCATCCTTGTCGTCGCCGCCGACGACGGTATCATGCCGCAGACCATCGAGGCCATCAGCCACGCAAAAGCGGCGGGGATTTCCATCATCGTGGCGGTCAACAAGATCGACAAGCCCGGCGCGAACCCCGAGCGCATCAAGCAGCAGCTCACCGAGCACGGCCTTGTGCCCGAGGAGTGGGGCGGCGACGTGATCTGCGTCCCCGTCTCCGCGAAAACCGGCGAAGGTCTGGACGATCTGCTGGAATCCGTGCTGCTGGTGGCCGATTTCCTGGAGCTCAAGGCCAATGCCGACCGCGCCGCGAAGGGCGTCGTCATTGAGGCGCGCCTTGACAAGGGCCGCGGCCCCGTCGCCACGCTGCTGGTTCAGAACGGTACGCTGAAAACCGGCGATATCGTTGTGGCAGGCACCGCGGTGGGCAAGATCCGCGTCATGACCGACGACAAGGGGAACCGCGTCAAGAGCGCGGGCCCGTCCATCCCCGTGGAGATCACCGGCCTTGCGGACACCCCGCAGGCGGGCGATACCTTCGACGCCGTTTCCGACGAGAAGCTCGCCAGAGAGCTTGTGGAGCAGCGTCAGCAGGCGGATAAGGAGAAGCGCCTGAACGCCTCCGCCAACAAAGTCACGCTGGATAATCTGTTCTCCACCATTGCCGCAGGCGAGGTCAAGGATCTGAACATCGTCGTCAAGGCGGACGTTCAGGGCTCCGTCGAGGCGGTGACGCAGAACCTTGAGAAGCTGTCCAACGACGAGGTGCGCGTCCGGGTGATCCACGGCGGCGTCGGCGCGGTCACCGAGTCCGACGTGATGCTGGCGGACGCTTCCAACGCGATCATCGTCGGCTTCCACGTGCGTCCCGATCCCTCCGCCGTCGTTTACGCGGAGCGCCATCGAGGATATCGAGGCGGCGATCAAGGGAATGCTGGCGCCGAAATTCCGCGACGTGGATATCGGCCGCGCGGAAGTGCGCAACGTCTTCAAGCTTTCCACCTACGGCACCATCGCCGGCAGCTACGTTCAGGACGGCAAGATCGCCAAGAACTGCAAGATCCGCGTCGTGCGCGACGGTATCGTGATCTTTGAAGATACCATTTCCTCCCTGCGCCGCTTCAAGGACGACGTCAAGGAAGTCGTCGCCGGCTACGAATGCGGCATCGGTCTGGAAAAATTCAACGATATCAAAGAAAAAGACGTGCTCGAGGCGTTTATTACAGAGGAGTATAAGGAGGATTGACGGTTGCCGAACTTCAAGAACAGCCGTACCGCTGAGGATCTCAAACGGGAGATCGCCGCGATCATCCGGGAACTCAAGGATCCGCGCGTCCGGGAGACGATGCTGACCGTCATGCGTGTAGAAACGGCGGCGGACCTGTCTTACGCGAAGGTCTATGTCAGCTCCATGACGGGGCTGGAGGGCGCGAAAAACGCCGTGAAAGGCCTGCAGAGCGCCACCGGTTATATCCGCCGGGAGCTGAGCGCCCGGCTGCACATCCGCAAGTCTCCGGAGCTGAAATTCATCGCGGATGATTCGGTGCGGGAGAGCATCGAAATGTTTGAAAAACTCAAAAGGTCCGCCCCGAAGGAGCAAATTGAAAATGAGGATTGACATACCCTTTGCCGCCGAGCTGCTGCGGGCGCAGGATGATATTGAGATCCTGTGCCACCACGCGCCGGACGGGGATACCGTGGGCTGCGGTTTCGCGCTCTGCCGCGTGCTGCAGAAGATGGGGAAGCGGGCGTTCCTTACCGTGGACGACGTGATCCCCGCCTGCTTCGGGTATCTTTTTCCCTGCGTGGAAAAACAGTCGTTCGAGCCGAAATTCATCGTCGCCGTCGACGTTGCGACGATCGACATGCTCGGCAGCCCGGAACATGTGGCAAAATATAAAGGCAGGATCGACCTTTGCATCGATCACCACCTGACGAATACGGATTACGCGAAGTATACCCTGATTGAGACCGCACCGGAGGCCGCCGCCGCGGCGGAAACGCTGCTGCAAGTGTTTTACGCCATGGGTGCGCCCGTCGACACGCAGGTGGCGGAGTGCATCTATACCGGCCTTGCGACGGATACCGGATGCTTCCGTTATACCAATACCACTTCCCGTACCTTCCGGATCGCCGCGGATATGGTGGATAAAGGGATCCGGTTCGAAATGATCAATAAAACGAATTTCGACACCCGGACCAAAACATACAGCGCGCTGGAGGCGCTGGCGCTGGCGACGCTGAACACCTATTTCGACGGGAAATGCGCGATGCTTGAGATCACGCAGGAGATGTACCGCCTCAGCGGCTCCGACGAGAGCGAGTCCCATCCGCTCAAGGCGCTGCCCCGGCAGGTGGAGGGCGCCCTGGTGGGCGTGACGATCAAAGAGGAGAAGAACGGGATCTTCCGCGCCTCGGTGCGCACGAATTCCCCGGTGGACGCCTGCAATATCTGCAAGCGGTTCGGCGGCGGCGGTCATAAACGCGCCTCCGGCTGCGATCTGCCCGGCAGTTCCATCGAGGAAGCGAAAAAGAATATTCTGGAAAGTATTCGTGTTGAATTAGAGAGCATATGACGGGATTCCTTTGTCTGAACAAAAAAAGCGGAATCACCTCCTTCCGCGCCGTCGCCGCGGTGCGCCGCGTTACGGGGGAGAAAAAGATCGGTCATACCGGCACGCTGGATCCGATGGCGCAGGGCGTTCTGCCCGTCGCGCTGGGAAGAGCGTCAAAATTCATCGAGCTGCTTCCGGATTCGGATAAGGCGTATACCGCCGCGCTGCGGCTGGGGCTGCGCACCGATACGCTGGATATCACCGGGACGGTCACAGAAGAGCATGAGATCGCCTGCACCGAAAACGACGTGCGGGCGGTCCTTTCACAGTTTACGGGGGATATTCTGCAGGTGCCGCCGATGTATTCCGCGAAATCCGTCGACGGCGTCCGGCTTTACAAGCTGGCAAGAGCGGGGGAGGAAGTCGAACGGCGGGCGGTGCCGATCCGGATCGATTCGATCGACTTTCTCGGCTGCGTCGGCGAACATGAATATGAGATCGCGGTCCGGTGCGGCAAGGGAACCTATATCCGTTCCCTGATCGACGATATCGGACGGTCGCTGGGCTGCGGCGCGGTGATGACAAAGCTCACGCGCACCTTTTCCAACGGATTCGATCTCAGGGACGCCCACACCGAAGAGGAGCTGGCGGCCTGCGGCGACGTTGCCTCCCTGCTGATCCCGGTGGACCGGGCGCTGGAGGCGTATCCGGCGCTGCGGATCTCGGAGAAGCAGACGCGCCTTTTCAAAAACGGCGTATCTCTCGCCCTCGACCGCCTCGACGGCGTGGGAGAGGACAGGCTTTACCGGATCTATTCTCCGGAGGGCGGCTTCCTCGGCGTGGGAGAACGCGCGGGGGACGTTATGAAAATGCGGAAGATGTATGATATCGGTTGATGGTTGCCGGTTGCCGGGTGATGGTTGCCGGTTGTCTGAGAGATGGGATTCTTTTTCCTTCTCCCTTTCTTTAATCGCGCCGCAGGCGCAAACGAATCACGAATCACGAAACTCAAAGGACGGTCATATTCCATGAATCTCAGTCAATCCGGGGCGGGGGCTCCCGTCGCCGCCGCGCTGGGCAATTTCGACGGGCTGCATATCGGCCACGCGGCAGTCATTTCCGCCGCGGTACGGCAGAGGGCCCGGGGCTTTGCGCCTGTGGTGCTGAAGTTCCGCGAGCATCCGATGCGATATTTCGCGCCGGGGGAGCGGGGACTGATTCTGACCGACGCGGAGGATGAGCGCCGCATTGAATCCATGGGCGCCCGGGTGGAATATATGGATTTTTCCGCGGTCCGGGAATTGTCTGCGGAGCAATTCGTCGATGAGATCCTCTGCGGTTCTCTCGGGGTGCGGTTCGTTTCCTGCGGCTATAATTACCGTTTCGGCAAAAACGCCGCGGGCTCCGCGGATCTGTTGAAAAAGCTGTGCGCCGAACGGAATATCGAGGTCCGCGTCTGCGACCGGGTGGATTATCACGGCATCCCCGTATCGTCCACCGCGATCCGGGAAGCGCTGAAAAACGGCGATATCCCGCTGGCGAACGGGATGCTGGGCTATGAATACTCCTGGCGTCTCGAGGTGGTGCACGGCGACGCACGGGGCAGAATGCTGGGCGCGCCGACGGCGAATCAGTTCTTCCCGGAGGAGCTGCTGACGCCAAAATTCGGCGTTTACGCGTCCTGGGCCGAGGTGGACGGCAGACGCATGCCGGCGGTGACGAATATCGGGCTGCGGCCCACCATCGGCGGCGATATTCCCCGCGCCGAGACGCATATCTCAGGGTTCGACGGGGATCTTTACGGCAGCTTTCTGCGGGTCGCGCCGATCCGGTACCTTCGGGGCGAGCGCCGGTTTGACAGCCTGGAAGAATTGAGCGCGCAGATCGCCGCGGACGCGGCGGAAAGCCTGAAAATATACAACAGCGAAGTGATTGCAAAATGAAGATCGTTTTAGCGTCCGCGTCTCCGCGGCGCAGAGAAATTCTGGAGCTCGCCGGTCTTGCGCCGGATGAAATCATCCCGTCGGACGCGGACGAGACCGTCCCCGCGGGGCTTTCCCCCGCCGAAACGGTGATGCTGCTGGCAAAACGCAAGGGGGAAAGCGTCAAGCCCCGCGCCGGGGAAGACGCAGTCGTGATCTCGTCCGACACCGTCGTGGCGCTGGACGGCGAAATTCTGGGCAAGCCCGCCGACCGGGCGGACGCGTTCCGGATGCTGCGGATGCTCTCCG
>CACYHJ010000033.1 GCA_902774165.1 Oscillospiraceae bacterium | reverse complement strand
GCGCGATCAGGGAGACGTGGTATTCTCTGGGCTCGCCTTCAAAAACCGCAACTCCGTTTTCATCCGCTTTGACCGGCACGCAGAGCTCGTCGGTGCAGAAGGTGACCTCGCAGTCCGGAACCGGAACGCCCTCGGTATTGATGAAAAACAGCTCGAAAACGCATTTCTCCGGCGCTTTGTAATCCTCTGCGGTGAAGGAACGGAACAGTTCGACAAAATCCTGCGTCGACGATTTCGCGCCCAGCTCGACGGAAATCACGTCCCCGTTCCGGTCTACGATGATCGACACCGGAACGCCGTCGTCCGCGTAGGAGTCCAGCCCCGTGTCCCCGACCCGGCCGAAGGGGAAGCTCAGTCCGTTTTCTTCCGCGTAGTCCGCGATCACCTCGAGGGTGTCGTTTTCCTCGACGGACAGGGCGATCACGGCAACGTCGTCCTTGTATTCTTCATACGCCTCCTGCAGATAGGGGAATTCCATCGTGCAGTAGCCGCACCAGGTGGCCCAGAGATTGATCAGGACCATGTCGCGGTCCTTCAGCGCTTCCGAGAGCGTGAAGGTTCCCCCGTCCGCGGTCTCGACCGTGAAATCCGGCAGACGGACCCGGCCCTCCGCCGTTGCCGCGGGATTTTCCGCGTCGCCGCCGGGCGCCGCCGTTTCGGTGATTTCATTTCCGGAATCCGCCGGGTCCGTGACGGGCGCGCTCTGCGTTTTGCCGCAGCCGGCAAGCATCGGGAACAGCAGGAGCAGCGCAAGGATCAATGCGATTTTTTTCATATTCATAGGGAGGCCTCTTTCTGCTGCCGCGGCAGCAGTTTTTCACATGGTATAAATACATTATATAATATATTCCCGCAAATGTCAAAATAATCATGGGGCCGCCGCTTGATGATGCGGCAGCCCCTGCGGTATGTTCGTTTTTTATCGTCTGACGCGTTTTATCCGAGCAGCGAAATCAGGCGGCGCGCCGCTTCCGCGGTATCCTCCGTCGACGCGAAGGTGGAGAAGCGGAAAAATCCCTTTCCGCATTCGCCGAACCCCTCTCCGGGGGTGCCGACGACCTGAATTTCATTCAGCAGAAGGTCAAAAAATTCCCAGCCGCCCAGATTCCTCGGGCATTTCAGCCAAAGATAGGGGGCGTTTTTGCCGCCGGTGTACCGGATGCCGCAGCGCTCGAGGGCGGCGGTCAGCAGCCTTGCGTTGTTCTTGTAGATCTGCAGCTGAGCGCGGACCTGCGCCCGGCCCTCCGGCGTGAAGACGGCGGCGCCGCCCTTCTGGATAACGTAGGAAACGCCGTTGGTCTTCGTGGTGCGGTTGCGCACCCACATGGCGTTGAGGTTCATCCCCGCTCGCTCCAGCTCCTTCGGAATTACGGTATATCCCAGCCGCGTGCCGGTAAAGCCCGCGGTTTTCGACAGCGAGCAGATTTCGACGGCGCAGGTTTCGGCGCCGTCCAGCTCAAAAATGCTGAGGGGGATGCCCTCGGTTTCGATGAACGCCTCATACGCTGCGTCAAAAAGGATGACCGCGCCGCGGTCGTTGGCGTAGTCGACCCATTGCTGCAGCTGGCTGCGGCTGAAGACCGCGCCGGTGGGGTTGTTGGGGGAGCAGAGATAGATCAGGTCCGCGTCTTCCTGCTCCGGCGGCTCGGGAAGAAACCCGTTCTCCTCCCCCGACGCCAGACGGATCAGCCGTCTGCCGGCAATGACGTTGGCGTCCACGTAGGCGGGATAGGCGGGTTCGACCACCAGCGCCGCGCTCTGCGGCGAAAACAGGTCGAGGATATCGCCCAGCTCGTCGCTGGCGCCGGAGGAAACGAACACCTCCTCCGGCGAGAGCGCCACGCCCCGGCGGCCGTAATGGGCGGCGATCGCCTCCCGCAGGAAGGGCGCGCCGCATTCGGGCATATAGCCGTGAAAGGTCTCCTTCTGCGCCTGGTCCTCCACCGCCTCCCGCAGCGCCTTGATCACCGCGTCGCACAGGGGATAGGTCACGTCGCCGATCCCCATCCGGTATAGGCGCTGCCCGGGATGCTGCGCAAGGTAGGCCTGCGTTTTTTTCGCGATCCCCGCGAAAAGATAAGCGTCCTTCAGCTCCGCGTAATGCGTATTCAGTGTAATCACAGCGCCGCCTCCCCTTCGTATACGGTCGCCGCCGGTCCGGTCATGGTCACCGACCGGTTCCGCGCGACGGTGATCTCCAGCGTTCCGCCGTCCAGAACCACGCCGACCGGTTTGTCGGCGGCGCAGATCCCCTTTGCCACGGCGGCCGCCGCGCTGGCGCAGGCGCCGGTCCCGCATGCCATGGTGACGCCGCTGCCCCGCTCCCAGACCCGCATGCGCAGACGCTCCCGCGACAGCGGCTGAACGAATTCCACGTTCACGCCGCCGGGAAAATCCGGGTGCCGTTCGATCGCCGGGCCGAGCCGCTCCAGCGGGATATGCTCCGCGTCGTCCGTGAAAATTACCGCGTGGGGGTTGCCCACCGAGACGGGAAGATACACGATTTCCCGCCCGTCGACGCGCAGCGTCCGCTCCGGCTGCGTTTCGGCGGCGCCCATCCGGACCGTCACGGCGGCGACGGTCCCGCCGATGACCTGCAGGCGCAGGCGTTTGACTCCGGAGAGCGTTTCGATCCGCAGGTCCGTTTTGTCTGTATATCCTTTGTCGTAGACGTATTTCCCGACGCAGCGGATGCCGTTGCCGCACATCATCGCCTCACTGCCGTCGGCGTTGAAGATCCGCATTTTAAAATCGGCGGTCTGTGAGCGGGAGATATAGACCATCCCGTCCGAGCCGGCGCCGAAATGGCGGTCCGACAGCTTCTGCGAAAGCGCCGCGATATCCGGCGGAACCTCGCCGAATACATAGAGATAATCATTGCCGAGCCCGTGCATTTTCGTGAATTTCATTGTTTCGCCCCTCCGTCTGCGTTCCCGCCGGAACCGTGTTGTTGCGCCGCCGCGGCGATGAAGCCAGTGAACAGCGGGTGCGGCCGGTTCGGGCGGCTTTTGAATTCCGGATGGTACTGCACGCCCACATAGAACGGGCGGCCGGTCAGCTCCGCGGTCTCGGCGAGGCTGCCGTCCGGCGAAAGCCCGCTGAAGGTCAGCCCGTGGTCCTCCAGCGTCTGCCGGTAATCGTTGTTGACCTCATAGCGGTGGCGGTGCCGTTCGCTGATCTCCTCCCTGCCGTAGCAGCGCGCCATGGTCGTGCCCGGAAGGATTTTGCAGGGATACGCCCCCAGCCGCAGCGTGCCGCCCTTGTCGATATCCTCGCTCTGCCCGGGCATGAAGTCGATGACCTTGTGACGGCACTGTTCGTCAAACTCGCCGGAGTTCGCGTCCGGGATCCCCGCGACGTGGCGCGCATATTCGATCACTGCGATCTGCATTCCCAGGCAGATGCCGAAATAGGGAAGCTTGTTTTCCCGCGCGTATTTCGCCGCCAGGATCATGCCTTCGATCCCCCGGCTGCCGAAGCCGCCGGGGATGATGATCCCGTCCAGCCCGCAGAGCACGGAATCCGCAGTTTGGGCCGTAACGGTCTCCGAGTCGATCCAGCGGATCTCCACCCGGGCGTCCAGATGATATCCCGCGTGGCGCAGCGCCTCCGCGACGGAAAGATATGCGTCGTGCAGCCCGACGTATTTCCCCACAAGGCCGATCGTCACGCTGCCGGTCCGGCGTTTGATCCGTTCCACCATCTGCCGCCATTCCGTCAGCTCCGGCGGCGGCGCGTCGATCCCCAGCTCCCGGCAGACCACGTCGGAGAACTTCGAGCGCTCCAGCATCAGCGGCGCTTCATACAGATTCGGCAGCGTGATGTTTTCGATCACGCAGTCGGGCTTCACGTTGCAGAACAGGGCGATCTTCTGAAAGATGCTGTCCTCCAGCGGCTCGTCGCAGCGCAGCACGATGATGTTCGGGTGTACGCCCATCCCCTGCAGCTCCTTGACGGAATGCTGGGTGGGCTTTGATTTATGCTCCTCCGAGCCGTGCAGGTACGGCACCAGCGTGACGTGGATAAACAGGCTGTTTTCCCTGCCCGTCTCCAGCGAGATCTGCCGCACCGCCTCAATGAAGGGTTGGGATTCGATGTCGCCGATGGTGCCGCCGATCTCGGTGATCACCACGTCCGCGTTGGTTTTTTTGCCGACACGGTAGATGAATTCCTTGATCTCGTCGGTGACGTGGGGGATCACCTGCACCGTCGAGCCGAGGTATTCTCCCCTTCGTTCCTTGTTCAGCACGTTCCAGTACACCTTGCCCGTGGTCAGGTTGGAGTATTTGTTCAGGTCCTCGTCGATGAACCGTTCATAGTGCCCCAGGTCGAGATCGGTCTCCGCGCCGTCTTCGGTCACATAAACCTCCCCGTGCTGGAAGGGGCTCATGGTCCCGGGATCCACGTTGATGTAAGGGTCCAGCTTCTGCGCCGCGACCTTGAGCCCGCGGGCCTTCAGCAGCCTGCCCAGCGACGCCGCGGTGATGCCCTTGCCGAGGCCGGAAACCACGCCGCCGGTCACGAAAATATATTTTGTCATGGTACGTTCCGCCGTCCTTTCCGTAAAAAAGAGGCGTCTTCCCCGATGGATCGGGAAAGACGCCGTTGCCTTTTTGTTCTGTGAAATTGTCCGGATCGCGGATCACACAATGCCTTGACGGTTCATTGCGTCAACGACCTTTTCAAAGCCGGCGATGTTCGCGCCGACCATATAGTTGCCCTCTTTGCCCCAGCGCTTTGCCGCGTCGTCGATGCTGTGGAAGAGGTTCACCATAATGCTCTTGAGCTTCGCGTCCACCTCGTCGAAGGACCATGCGATACGCTCGCTGTTCTGGGTCATTTCCAGCGCGGAGGTCGCGACGCCGCCCGCGTTGGACGCCTTGCCGGGCAGGAAGTAGATGCCGTGCTCCAGCAGGTACTCTGTCGCGTCCGCCGTGGTGGGCATGTTTGCGCCCTCGCAGACGGCGATCGCGCCGTTGGCGACCAGCTGCTTCGCGTCCTCAAGGAACAGCTCGTTCTGCGTCGCGCAGGGCAGCGCGATGTCGCAGGGGATCTGCCAGACGCCTCTGCCCTCGTGATATTCCGAGTTGGGTCTGTATTTTTTGTATTCGGTCAGACGCTGGCGGTTGACCTCCTTGATCTCCTTCAGCGCCGCGACGTCGATGCCGTCGGGATCGTAAACCCAGCCGTTGGAGTCGGAGCAGGTCACAACCTTCGCGCCCAGCTGCTGCGCCTTCTGGATGGCGTAGGTCGCCACGTTGCCGGAGCCGGAAACCGTCACCACTTTGCCGGCCATATCGTGGCCGTTGCACTTGAGCATTTCCTCTGTGATGTACAGCAGGCCGTAGCCGGTGGCCTCGGTGCGCGCAAGGGAGCCGCCGAAGGAAAGCCCCTTGCCGGTCAGCACGCCCTCAAACACGCCGCGCAGTCTCTTGTACTGGCCGAACATATAGCCGATCTCACGGGCGCCGGTGCCGATGTCGCCGGCGGGCACGTCGGTGTCCGCGCCGATGTATTTATAAAGCTCGGTCATGAAGCTCTGGCAGAACGCCATGACCTCGCGGTCGGATTTGCCCTTCGGGTCAAAGTCGGAACCGCCCTTGCCGCCGCCGAGGGGCAGTCCGGTCAGGCTGTTCTTGAAGATCTGCTCGAAGCCCAGGAATTTGATGATGCCCAGGTTGACCGACGGGTGCAGGCGCAGACCGCCCTTGTAGGGGCCGATGGCGCTGTTGAACTGCACGCGGTAGCCGGTGTTGACCTGAACCTGGCCCTTGTCGTCGATCCACGGCACGCGGAATTTGATCTGGCGTTCGGGGTTGACAAGACGCTCGAGCACCGCGTCTCTGCGGTAGGCTTCCTCATTTTCCTCGATTACCGGGCGCAGGGAATCCAGAACCTCGCGCACGGCCTGATGGAATTCGGCCTCGGCAGGGTTTTCTCTTACGACGCGCTCATACACTTCATCAACATAAGACATAACGGTTACCTCCTGAAAATACAAAAAACGGCAGTCTTCACCCATCGGGAAAGACGCCGTTGCCTTTACGGTCACATTCTACTCCCGTTGCCGGAAATTGTCAATCCCTCATTTGTTTTTCTATGAAATAGACAAAAAAATGCGAGGATACTGCAATAATTTTGTTTTATTTCTTCATTCGTATATTTTTGACTTGACGAATTCCTTCCGCGGAAGTATAATACAGACAGTGAGCAAGGGCGTTCATTTTATTGCGGGTCGTTCCGCGGTGAAACGACCGCCCTTTTCTTTATTGAGATTCTGACGCGGGATCCCGGCGGCCGGGCCGCGGAGGGTTCCCGAACGAATGAGAAAGCAGGTGCATTGCCAATGATGTTTTCAAAGGACGAGATCATACAATTCGCGCAGGAGGAGGATGTGAAATTCATCCGGCTCGCATTCTGCGACGTTTTCGGAAAGAGAAAGAACATCTCCATCATGCCGGAGGAGCTGCCCCGCGCGTTTGAGTACGGCATCGCGCTGGACGCTTCCGCCATCGCGGGGTTCGGGGACGAGACCCACAGCGACCTGTTCCTGCGGCCGGATCCCCAGACGCTGACGGCGCTGCCCTGGCGGCCGGAGCACGGCAGGGTCGTGCGGATGCTCTCCTCGATCAGCTATCCCGACGGCCGTCCCTTCGAGTGCGATACCCGCGCGCTGCTGCAGCGCACCGCCGCCGAGGCGAGCGCAAAGGGCTATGATTTTTATTTCGGCGCCGAGCAGGAGTTTTATCTGTTTAAGCTGGACGGGGACGGCATGCCCACCAAAGAGCCCTACGATACCGCGGGGTATATGGATATCGCGCCGGAGGACCGGGGCGAAAACGTGCGCCGGGAGGTCTGCCTGACCCTGGAGCGCATGGGCGTGCGGCCGGAAAGCTCTCATCACGAGGAAGGCCCCGGACAGAACGAGGTGGATTTCCGTTACGCGGACGCGCTGACTGCGGCGGACCAGACCCTTCTGTTCCAGACGGTGGTGAAAACGGTCGCCCACCGCAACGGGCTGTGCGCCGATTTTTCCGCGAAGCCGCTGGTGAACGCGCCGGGCAACGGCTTCCATATCAATATGTCCGCCCCGCAGGCGAAGGACGACGATGTTTTCCGGCGGATGATCGCCGGGATCCTTGATAAAATCGGCGATATGACCCTGTTCCTGAACCCGACGGAAAACTCCTATCGGCGCTTCGGCAGGCAGAAGGCGCCGGGGTACGTCTCCTGGTCCCATGAGAACCGGTCCCAGCTGGTGCGCATCCCCGCGGCTGAGGGGGAATACCGCCGTCTGGAGCTGCGCTCCCCCGACCCGACCGCCAACCCGTATCTTGCGTTCACGCTGATGATCCGGGCGGCGCTGGCCGGGATCGACCAAGGGCTTGCGCTGCCGGAGCCGGCGGATTTCAACCTTTATACCGCGGACGCGCAGACGCTCGCCCGGTTCCGGAAGCTGCCCGGCTCTCTTACGGACGCCCGCCGCGCCGCCGCGCAGAGCGATTTTGTGCGGGAAAGCCTGCCCGCCGCAGTTCTGAACGCGTTCCTCGGCTGAGAAAACAAAAACAATAAGACAGGAGGGGTGAAAATTGGGTCTCAAAGAGCGCAGTTACAGCGTTTTGCTGGTCTCGTCGTCCGGGAAGATGAACGAGGCGCTTCTGCCGCTGTTTCCGGACGCCGCCTGCGACGTCGTGAAGACGGTGCCCGACGTGAGCGCGGCGAAGCGCGCGTTTGCCGACCGCGCGTATGATTTTGTGATCGTCAACTCCCCTCTGCCGGACGACCCCGGCATCCGCTTCGCGATCGACGTCAGCGCCTCGGCGGGTTCCGTTGCGCTGATGCTGGTCCGCTCCGAGCTGTACGGCGAAATGACGGAGCGCGTTACGGAATCCGGCGTTTTCACCCTTGCGAAACCCACGTCCCGCCAGATGATCCTGATCGCCCTGAACTGGATGTCCGGCGTCCGGGAACGGCTCCGGAAAACCGAGAAGAAAACCCTTTCCGTTGAGGAAAAAATGGAGGAGATCCGCATTGTGAACCGGGCAAAATGGCTGCTGATCGACCGTCAGGGCATGACGGAGGCCGACGCCCACCGGTACATAGAGAAACAGGCGATGGATCTGTGCTTTACCCGCCGCGCCGTCGCGGAGGAGATTATCGATCGGCTCGGCTGAAAAGGCCGGGCCGATTGACATATAAACCGGTTTATATTATAATGGATCGGGAAAGAAGCGGCAAACCTGTCCGCTCAGCAATGAAAAGACTCCGGCGGAGGTTAACGCAATGAAAAAAAAGGTGATTGTCTGCGCTGCGGCGGCGATGCTGCTGTGTCTCGCGACCGGAGTTTACGGGAATTCCGCGCTGCAGCTGACCCGGACCGACGTGGGCGGCGCATCCCTGCCCGCCGCGTTTGAAGGGTTTAAAATCATGCATTTGTCCGATCTGCACAACATGAGGTTCGGCAAAAACAACGCGCGGCTGCTGCGCCTGATCCGGGAACAGGCGCCGGATATCATCGCGATCACCGGCGACAGCATCGACCGGCACCGTCCGCACCCCGAGACCGCGATCCGGTTCCTGCGGGAGGCGGTGAAAATCGCGCCCTGCTATTACGTGCCCGGAAACCACGAGGCGGGCATGGCTCCGGCGGATTACGCCGCGCTGGAACAGACCTACCGCGACATGGGCGTCACCGTACTGCGGGATCAATACGTCCTGCTTTCCCGCGGGGAGGCGCAGATCGCGCTTGCCGGTATCGACGACCCTTACTTTGTTTCGGACAACAGCCTGCTCAGCGCGGACGGCGCGGAGGTTGCGCGGGTCAAGATCCGGGCGCTGGAGCTGCCGGAGCATACGTTCACGGTGCTGTTGTCCCACCGGCCGGAGATCTTTGACGTTTACGCCGAGCTGGGGCTGAATCTTGTCCTGTCCGGCCACGCCCACGGCGGGCAGGTCCGCCTGCCGCTGATCGGCGGCCTGATCGCGCCGCATCAGGGGCTGTTCCCGCAGTACGACGCGGGGCTGTTCACAGAAGGAAAAACCGAAATGTACGTCAGCAGAGGCCTGGGCAACAGCGTGCTTCCTCTGCGCATCAACGACCGGCCGGAGGCCGCTCTGCTGCGGCTGACCGGCGGGACGAAGGAGGGTATAAATCATGGGTAAAAACGGAAAAAACGGGAAGAGAAAGAGCCTTCCGCGCAGGATCTTCCGCGCCGTCGGCATTGTGGTGCTGGTTGTGGTCGTCGCCTTCGGCGGGCTGATCGGCTTCCTTTCCGCGACGGAATACAAACCGAAGGAGCGGACCGAAATTGAGGTCTCCGGCACGGCGTCCGAAACGCTTTCCGTCGGCGATTCCGTCACGGTCCTGACCTGGAACGTGGGCTACGGCGCGCTGGGCGACAACGCCGATTTCTTTATGGACGGCGGTACAAGCGTCAAAACCGCGGACGAAGCGCGCGTGCGCAGCAATATGGACGGCATGATCGAGAAAATGCGGGCGCTTTCGCCGCAGATCCTGCTCTGTCAGGAGACGGACAGAAGCTCCTCCCGGTCGGAAAAAATCGACGAGACCGCGCTGTTCTCCGAGGCGTTTCCGCAGTATGAGGCCGCCTTTGCCAACAATTTCAAGGTGGCGTTCCTGCCCTATCCGGTCCCGCCCATCGGCAAGGTCGATTCCGGCCTTCTCACCCTCAGCGCCTATCACGTCGACGGGGCAGAGCGCATCCAGCTGCCGATTCCCTTCTCGTGGCCGGTCCGCATGGCGAACCTCAAGCGCTGCCTTCTGGTAGAGCGGATTCCGCTGGCGGGGAGCGATAAGCAGCTCGTGATCGTCAATCTGCATCTTGAGGCCTATGACGACGGCGAGGGAAAAATCGCCCAGACGAAGAAGCTCAGAGAGATCCTCGATCAGGAGGCGCAGAACGGCAATTACGTGATTGCCGGCGGCGACTTCAACCAGATTTTTTCCAGCGCCGACGTTGCCGCGTGGCCTGTCCGTGAGGGCATGTGGCAGGCGGGTGAGATCCCCGCGGAGGATTTCGCCGACGGCGGCTGGCAGATGCTGATGGACGGCCGCGTGCCCACCTGCCGGTCTCTCGATCAGCCCTACGCCGGCGCGGATCACGAGAACTTCCAGTATTACCTGATCGACGGCTTTATCGTCTCCCGGAATATCAGGGTCGACCTGCTGGAAACCCAGGATTTCGGGTTCGTATGCACCGACCATAACCCGGTGCTGCTGAAAGCTACGCTTGCGTAAATTCTGATTTAGCGGAGCTAAATCAGAATTTACAGTCTCGAGTCTCGAGACCCGAGGCCCAAGGTACAATCTTAAAGTCTGTACGACCTGGTGAAAATTAAGATAAACCGAGTCTTTATTATCGTAATCCTGCTCGGATTTCAACGCCTCGAGACTCGGGCCTCGGTACTCGGGACTTAAATTCTGATTTATCGCTCCGCGATAAATCAGAATTTGAAAGGATCCTCCATGCTCACCCATCCCATTCCCCCGCTCTATGACGAAAACTCGAAGATCCTGATCCTCGGCAGCTTTCCTTCGGTGAAATCCCGGGAGATGATGTTCTTCTACGGGCATCCGCAGAACCGGTTCTGGCGGGTGCTTTCCGCGGTTTACGCCCAGCCGTTCCCCGAAACGGTGCCGGAGCGCCGGGCGTTTCTCCTGCGCAACCGCATTGCCGCATGGGACGTGATCGCCTCCTGCGAGATCACCGGTTCGTCGGACGCCAGCATCCGGGACGTGCGCGTCAACGACCTGTCGCCGATCCTGAAAACGGCGGAGATCCGCAGAATTTTCGTCAACGGGAAAACCGCGGAAAAAATGTACCGCAAATATACCGAGCCGCTGATCGCACGGCCCGCGGTTGTCTTGCCGTCCACCAGCCCGGCAAACGCCGCATGGAGTCTTGAGCGGCTGATCGGCGCGTGGCGCGTGATCAAAACGGAAACGGAGGCGTAACGCAATGTTCTATCTGATCGAAAATACGCTGAAGGAATGCCTTGCGGAGGACTGCATCAAAAACGAGCGTCCTTACGTGGCGATCCTGACCCCCGAGGAATGGAGCCGCGGACAGTCTTTGTTCGACATGGGCATCGACCTGGAGCCGCTGACCGCGGAGATCCACAATACCAAAGCGGAGGCGAACATCGACTCGCTGACGGGCACCTTTTCGATCCCCGACCGCAACGACATCACCGGCGACGACCTGCAGTTTGCTTTCGCGCTGGACGAGCGCGGCGTCGTGTTTATCGACGAAGGCAATACGGCGCAGCAGATCGTCAGCGAGGTGCGCCGCACGAAGCGCTGGCGGATGCCGGGCCTCGCCCGGTTCCTGTATGACTTCCTGAACAACATCATCAACGGCGACCTTGCCCTGATGGAAAAATACGAAAAGGAGCTGGAGGCCATCGAGCGGGAGCTGCTGAACGGCGAGGACAAAATGAGCCTGACGCGCCTGAACGAGATCCGCGGCGACGTGCTGGACCTGCGCACGCATTATGAACAGCTGATTGACATGGGCGAGGTTCTTGAGGAGAACGAGAACGGATTCTTCGCGGCGGAGAACGTGCGTTATTTCCGCCTGTTCACCAACCGTGTGGAGCGGCACAAGGATATCGCCGCCGCCATGCGGGATTATACGGTACAGATCCGCGACCTTTATCAGTCGCAGCTGGACATCAAGCAGAACCGTATCATGACGATCCTGACCGTGGTGACCACGATCTTCATGCCCCTGACTCTGATCGTGGGCTGGTACGGCATGAACTTCCGGTATATGCCGGAGCTGAACTGGAAGCTGGGCTACCCGGCCGTCATCGCCGTCAGCGTGCTGATCGCCGTGGGCCTGCTGGTTTATTTCAAGAAAAAGAAATGGTTGTAAGGCAAGTCTCCGCAGGCAACCTGACGGTTGTCAAGGAGAATCTGTGCAAGATGACGGAACAAAGATCAAGCAAGACGCGCATTCGTATTTGTGCGGTGTTGCCGTAATTTCCGGCCGGACGCGGAGCGAGCTGTCGTGCGCCGCCGGGCCGGCGCGGGATAATTTCAGATCCGGATCTGTGCAATCGGAGGATAGAGTATGAATTTTATCAAAAGAATTTTTTCCTGTTTCATGGCGTTTCTCCTTTCCGTGCTGGGCGTGACCGGCTTCACAACGAGCCAGAAAGCCGCCGCGCTGCGCGTCACGGCGTACGTGGTCGTCTCCACTGCGGAGCAGACGCAGGCGCTCGACGCGTCGCACTTTGCCGACGTGACGGATATCATTCTTTTCAGCGCCGCAAAATTTGACGCGGAAGGAAAAATCACTCTTTCTCCCGATCTTGACAGAATGGTTGAGATCCTTCGGGAGAAGGCGGGCGACCGGCCCCGGATCCACCTCAATTTCTTCGGCCCCGGCTCGATCGGCGGCGATACCTGGGAGGACCAGATGCGTTCTCAGGCGGAGCAGCTCAAGAAGGCGTTCGACAGCGGGATCCTCGAAACGGGGATCAAAGACGTGCTGGAGGAGTACGGCTTCGACGGCTTCGCCTTTGACTATGAGTATCCGATAGAGAAGGAGCACCGGGATAATTTCGGCAACTTCCTGATCTCCCTCGACAAAACGCTGGGCGACGATTACAGCATTCTCTGCGCCATGATGCCCTTCGCCGCGGAGTATTCCCGGCAGGCGATCAAGGCGATCGATATGGTGGAGCTGATGTGCTACGACGTGTGGGACAGCGACGGCACCCACAGCTCGCTGGGGAACGCGCAGAGCCTTGTGAAGGATATGCTCAAGCTCGGCTACAAGCGCACCCAGATCGATATGGGCATCCCGTTCTACGCGCGCCCCACCACCCGTGAGGGTGTCTGGTACGATTATGTGAACTGCTGGGACAAAATCGACGAAAACGGGCTGATGACGGATGAGGAGCGCGGACTGGTCGCGTCCTTCAATACTCCGGACGTTGTTTATCAGAAGACCGAATGGGCGATCCGGCAGGGCCTGGGCGGCGTGATGATCTGGCATTACAGCTGCGACGTGCCCGCCGAAAACGAAGCGTCGCTGTTCAACGCAGTCGCCCGCGCGAAGGCGGACGGAATGGCGGCGTAAATTCTGATTTATCGCTGCGCGATAAATCAGAATTTACAGGCAATAGGCATTTGTCAATAGGCATTAGAATTTGTAAAATTTACCCTCTGCGTTTTATCAGAACGAAAATGTATGATATACA
>CACYHJ010000032.1 GCA_902774165.1 Oscillospiraceae bacterium | reverse complement strand
GACCCGAACCTGAAAATCGGGCAGAAGGCCCATGAAAAGAACGAGCGGTTCCTCGCCCTGGACGACGTATCGCTTGAAATCAAAAAAGGCGAGCGCGTCAGCCCGAGAATCGCGCCGTTGAGATACACGTTCTCCCTGCCGGAAAGCTCCCCGTGGAAGCCGGTGCCCACCTCCAGCATGGAGGTGATCCTGCCGTTCATGCAGATCTCGCCCTTGGTGGGGGCGGTCACGCGGCAGATCAGCTTGAGCAGCGTGGATTTGCCCGCGGACGCGCTCGCCTTTTTTGATTTCAAGCGATACGTCGTCCAGGGCGAGGAACCGCTCGTTCTTTTCATGGGCCTTCTGCCCGATTTTCAGGTTCGGGTCTTCCTTCCCCCGCAGCTTCGCGAGCTTCGACTGCAGCTCGCCCCGCAGCGTTGCGCCGCCGATCATGCCCAGGCGGTACTCCTTGGAAACGTGGGATATTTTGATTGCCAGATCGTTCATCGCTTTTTCCTCCCTGTCACACCGTGTCCATAAAGGTGCGCTCCACCCGGCTGAACATTCTCACGGCGATCGCCGCGACGACGACCGTCGTGACGACGCTGATTCCGTAAAACAGCCAGTCGATCTCACCGGTGCCGAGAAACGCGTAGCGGAACATATTGACGATCGGCGTCACCGGATTGAGCATATAGAAATAGTATACGAGGTGCTTTTCAAACAGAGAGCGGCGGCTGAACATATCGTAGGCGATCGGGGAGACGTACTGCAGCATCGATACGAAGAATCCCACCGCCATGCTCAGATCCCGGTATTTCGTCGTCAGGGAGGAGATGATCACGCCGAGGCCGGTGCCCAGGATCGCCGTCTGCGCCAGCAGTACCGGCAGCATCAGGATATAGAGGTTCGGATGCACGCCCTTGCCGGTGACCACATAGTAAACGAGGAACAGCAGCATAAAGGCGAACTGGATGCCGAAGGTGATGAACTGGGAGAGCGCCGTGGAGATCGGCATCACAAGCCGGGGAAAATAGACCTTGCCCATGATCCCGGAATTGGAGACGAAGGTGGACGCGTTCTGGATCAGGCAGTTTGAGAACAGGGTCCAGATCACCATGCCGCTGAGATAGAAGATGAAATTGGGCACGCCGTCGGCGCCCAGACCGGCGATCCTGCCGAAGATCAGGGAGAAGACCACCGTGGTGAAGAACGGCTGGATGATCGCCCACGCCGGCCCCAGAACGGTCTGCTTGTATTTGGAAACAAAATTCCTTCTCACCCAGAGGATGATCAGGTCGCGGCTCTTTTTCAGCCCCTTCCAATCCGCTTTGGCGTGTTTATCGTCCGCCTGTATGATAATGTCCCACTGTTGTTCCGCCATATTTTAAGCCTCCGAAGATTCCTTATTGTCTGGATGGATCGCTTTTGCCGGGACCCCGACCAGCACGCTGCCCGGTATGGGGCAGGAGCGGGTCACCACCGCGCCTGCGCCCACGGTACAGCGCTCGGCAAGCGTCACGCCGCCGATGATCACCGCGCCCGCGCCGATATCCGCGCCCGCGCCGATCACGGGGGTTTCGTTCTCCCGTCCGCGGCCCTTGTTGCCGATCACGTTGTTGCCGTGCAGCGTGCAGCGCTCGCCCAGCGTGCCGTTGATCACCACGCCGCCGTGCCAGATGTCCGGGCAGACGCCGATCACACTGTCAAGGCCGATCTCGACCCCGGCGCGCGCTCCGGACAGGTTTCTTTTTTTATTGTAATATGTAAATCGGAATTTTGCAAGCCGTTTCTGCATCGGCCCGCCGTCCTTCTGCTCCCGCAGGGCGCGGTAATACTGGCAAAGCCGGAAATAATAGAGATATTTCCAGATCAAAAACCGCGGGTGCGCGGACTGCCGCATGGATTTTTCGCGGCTCGGCCCGGGGCCGAGATACAGTTCCTTTTCCTCGGCGAGAATGCTCTGCAGCTGTTCTTTCGTCATTGTTTTGTCAGCCTCTTGTTGATGATTTCTTTGATGAACCGCCCGTACCCGTCCGGGAAAAGGGAAAGCAGTACGGAGAGTTTTCCGCGTCCGCTCTTTTCGCCGGCGGCGCCGTAATAAACGATGGTGTACCAGCGGTCGTGCAGCATTTTTCGGAATAAAGCCCGGTCGTAAACGCCGTATGTCTTATTCTGCCGCAGGAGCTTCGCGATCCATTGCTTATACCGGACGTCGAAGGGCTTTCTGCCGGAGAGCAGCCGGTCGTGGAGCGCGTCCTGCGCGTCCGTCGGCTCGATCCCCAGCCGCGCCAGCATTTTTTTGCGGGTGTTTCTCCCGCAGGCCGCCATCTCCTGCGCGTGTCTTACGGTGATGCGGTCCTGCGCCTGCGCGACGCGGTATTTCAGCACGACGCGGTCTATGATCGCGGCGTTTCCCCGGTCGGCGCAGCGGGTCCACATCTCGTAATCCTCAGTGTACCGGAATTGCGGATCCTCGCTGTAGCGAAGATCGTTTTTCATCAGAAACTCCCGGCGGAAGATCACGGTCGGGTGGATCAGCACCGGGTCGTTGCCGAACAGAAGGCGGATCCGGTATTCCTCCGGGGAGCCGATCCGGCTTTGCCAGGTTCTGACGATTTCGTTTTCATCCTCTTCGAACACGTCCGCCCACGCGCCGGCAAACATCACGTCCGGATGCGCTTCCATATACGCGACCTGCGTCTCCAGCCGGTCGGGGTAACAGATATCGTCCGTGTCCATTCTTGCGATATACGTTCCGCGGCACTGCCCGATGCCCTTGTTGAGCGAGGCGGGCAGGCCGAGGTTTTTTTCGTTTTCGATCAGCCGGATCCTCCCGTCCTTCGCCGCGTATTCCAGCAGCACGTCATAGGATTCGTCCTTCACGCCGTCGTTGATGACCACGGCCTCGAAGTCCGTCAGGGTCTGGGCGAGCATGCTGTCCAGCGCCCGGCGCAGGTACGCGGGCGGGGTTTTGTAATTGCTCATCAGGAACGATACGGTCGGCATCAGACGTCCTCCTGTCCGGACAGAAGCCGGTCCCAGGCAGTCTCAAACGCCTGTTTTTCCCGTTTCCGGTCCTCTTCGGTATATAAGTTTTCCAGAGACGCGCGCCGGTCCGGGTCCCGCAGCAGCGCTGCGATTCCCCCGGCGAGCCCCTCGGCGGAGATCGGCGTCAGCACGCCGGTTTCCCCGTTCGACAGGACGGCTCTGCCGCCCACGGTGTCGGTGGAGACGATCGCCCTGCCGAGAATGCGCGCCTCCGTGAGCGCCAGCGGCTGCGCCTCCTCATAGGATGGCTGAAGATAGAGATCGCAATTTTTGATATAGGGATAAGGGTTCTGAAGAAACCCGGTGATCGTGATAGAATCCCCAAGGCCGTACTCCGCGATCATGGCCTCGATTTTTTTGCGCTCCGGTCCGTCACCCACGAAATACCAGACAAAATCAAAGCCATCGCCCCGCAAAATCCGGGCGCTTTCAACCGCCAGGTCAAAGCCCTTCTCCCGGCTCAGCCTGCCGCAGGTGCAAAGGATCGGTTTCGCGCCGCGCTCCGGTAGGGGCGTCCGGTCCGCCAGCTTCCGGATCGGCTCCGCGTCAACAAAATTCGTGATGGTGCGGATCCTGTCCCGGTACGCCGGATAGGCTGTCAGCAGCACGTCCCGCACGCCCTCGCCCACGGCGACCATGCCGTCGAAGGTTTTCAGCGCCTCAAGCGTCAGGTCCGGAAAAAAATCCGCCTTGCTGCTGTGAAAGATCACATATTTTCGGTCGGCGCGGATATATCGCGCGACCTCGGAGCACAGGGGCACGGTGTTGGCCACCAGCACGTCAAAATGCACGTCCCGGAAATACCGCTGCGCCGGCAGACGGATCTTTTTTTCGTGGATCCGCTGCCGTGTGCCGCCGCGGAGGCGCTCGGCGGCGTCCGTCAGCCGGAGCATCCGCGCGCCGCGGTCCAGCAGGTGCCGCGCCGCCACGTCGGGGCTGCGGTAATAGTGAGTATCGTCGCTGCCGACGATCACATTGACTTCTTCGGGCAGCCGGGACAGCATCTCCGGCTCCGTCGGTCCGCCGGGACAGACGAACAGCGTCACGTCGAATTTGTCATAACGGATATGGTTCAGGATCTGCTGCAGCGAACGGAACACGCCGCTGCCGCTCCACAGGGAGTCGTTGATGAAAAGGATTTTCCGTTTCGGCATTTTCCCGTCCGCCTCCTTCGTTTTTTTATCGTCAGCCGAGCAGCCGATGCTTGATGGCCCGGAGCTTTTTGATCCGGTCTTTCTGCCGGAAATGCTTTTTCAGTCCGTCGGCGTCGCCGCGCAGAACCAGCGCGAGCACCGCCTTTTGCGTTTCGTTCAGAAAGGGATTGTCCTGATAATCCGCAAGGCACGGCTCCGGCACAAGCGTCCGCCACGGGTACGAAAGCAGGGCGAGCCTGCCGTCCTCCCCGTCGATTTTGTGATAGAACAGGTCCAGTACGTACAGCGCCTGGGAAAGATATGAGGCGTTCAGCCGCAGGACCGTTTCCCGCGAGCGCATCCCCCACGCCTGAAGACATTCCAGCTCAAAGGGGTAGGCCGCCTTCGTGTCGAACCTGCCCACCGCGTCCGGCGAGAACTGCCGGGTCACGCTGCCGGCGAGCAGACGGTATCGGTAAAGCCGCGCCGGAAGGAATACGACAGATTCGGCGTCGGACGCCATCACCATCGACTGGACGCGGTCTTCCCCGCATCGCAGCGCCGAAAAGCGGGAATAATCCGGATGCGGTCGGGAAAAAACCTCGCGCTTCACGGCTTTCGTCCATACGTTATTCAGCAGCGTCCCTTGAAAAAACAGCGAATACAGCTCTGTTTTGTTTTCGCGGTCAAACACCTTGTCTTCCCCGTAGGGCAGCGAAGCGGGGCGGAGCGATCCGTCCGGATCCTCATACTGAAAAGAGTAGATCAG
The DNA here is from genome assembly GCA_902774165.1 of Oscillospiraceae bacterium. Lineage (GTDB taxonomy): Bacteria > Bacillota > Clostridia > Oscillospirales > Acutalibacteraceae > RGIG2774. The sequence goes on along the minus strand of CACYHJ010000032.1, from coordinate 7,332 downwards.
CAGATCGGGGCGGTCGTATCGCCGGATCGCCTGATCGAGTGTCGCCAGGCACTCCGGCTCCAGCGAGTCGTCCGCGTCGAGAAATATGCAGTATTCCCCTTTAGCCGCGGCGGCTCCGTTCAGCCGCGCAAACAGCTGGCCCGCGTTCTTCTGATGCACCACGCGGATCCGCGCGTTCTCCCGCGCCGCTTCGTCGCAGAGGGCGGCGCTCTGATCCGTCGAGCCGTCGTCGACGAAAATCAATTCAAAATCGGAAAAATTCTGCCGGAATACCGTGTCGATGCAGCTTGACAGGTGGCGTTCCCCGTTATACACAGGCACAATGATACTGAATTCCATAGCCGAGACCTCATTGCTTCTCGAGTAGCTCCTTCCACGCGCGGCGGAAGGCTTCCTTTTCTCCGGAACGGTCCGCCCCGCGAAGGGTTGTTTCCATTTGCTTTCGCAGACTTGCGTCGTCTGACAGCGCCGTTATGTTCTCCGCAAGCGCCGAAGCGGAAATATCCGACACAAGACCGGTTACGCCGTCCCGTACAAGATTTTTGCCTCCGACGGTGGCGGTGGTGACGACGGGCCGGCAGAGGATCAGCGCCTCGCCGACCGTCAGGCCGAAGGACTCTTCCCGGGAGGGCTGAACGTAAATATCGCATCCGGCGATGTAGGGGTAAGGGTTGTCCGTCATGCCGGTGATTCTGATATTGTTTTCAAGGCCGTACAGCGCGCGCTTCTGTTCGAGCTGCCCGCGCATCGGGCCGTCGCCCGCAAAGTACCACAGAAAATCCGTCCCGCGTTCCTTCAGAAGCCGGGCGCATTCGACGGCAAGGTCGAACCCCTTCTCCTCTGAAAATCTCCCGCAGGAGCACAGAACGAGCGTTTTGCCTGCGCGGTCGGGCTGCATCCGTTCCGCCTGAGAACGGATCAGATCGGCGTCGATATAATTCTCAATGAACCCGATTTTCTCCGCGAAGGCGGGGTAGAGCTCCCGCAGGATGTCGCGGCAGGCTTTGTTCACCGCCGTGATTCTGTCAAACGCCGGGAAAATCCTCTCGTGCAGAGCGTGGTTCTCGTCGGTGCTGCCGTGGAAAAACATGATTTTCCGGCGGGCGGGCACGCACTCGGCGACAAACCGCGCCGTATGGCTCTGAATATAGGAAATCGCGAGATCATACGTCGTTCCGTCAGAGAAATATCGCTTCTTTTCATACCGCATGCGCCCCTCGATCACGAACCGGTCGAGCTTTTCCCGGACGGGCGCCGGGTCTTTTTTCAGAAGCCCGAAAAGCTTCAGCAGAAACCAGTAAAGGATCGCGCGGGGTTTTCTGTAATACCGGGTCGGGTCGTTGTTGACGACGATTCTGCTCACCCGCGGATCCACCTGCCCCAGCAGCTCGCATTTGTTCTGCCGGACGTACAGCGTCACGTCGTACCGGTCGTAATCCAGCGCGCCCAGCGCGGAGATCAGCGCCTTCTGCACCCCGCCTACGCTGAGGCGGTGGACGGCGATCAGCAGCGTTTGTTTTTCGTTGGTCTGGTTCAAAACAGCTTCACCCATTGTTCCGCGACAGCGTCCGTGGAGAGCCTGCCGCTCATTTTTGCGGCCTCTGCCGAGAGCCTGCCGCTCAATTCCGGATCGTCCGCGATCCGCGTCATGGCGCGGACCATGGCGTCCGCGTCGCCCACCGGCGTCAGAAGGCCGTTTTCCCCGTCCCGGATCGCCGCGCGGGCGCCGCCCACGGGACAGTCGGTGCATACGCAGGGCAGGCCGATGGCCATGGCCTCCAGCATCGCGTTGGACATGCCCTCCGTATCGGAGGAGTTGACGTACATGGCGTCCCGGAGGATCTCATTGTGCACGTCGGGGCGGAAGGGAAGCATGGCGGCCGCGTGTTCCAGCCCCCGCGCGCGGATCAGGTCCCGCAGCTCCCGCTCGGTTTTCTTCCCGTCGTCGCCGGCGGCGTCGCCGAAGATCCGCAGGGTGTAAGTCGGGTGCGTTTCCCGGAACCGGGCAAAGGCCTCGACCAGCAGCGGCAGGTTTTTATCCGCCGAGATGCGGCAGAAGGTGACGACCCGGTCCTCCCGCGGGCCGGCGTAAGGCTCCGGCAGCCCGGGCTTCAGCGGGTTGGGGATCACCGCGCCTTTCGCGGCGACGGCTGCGGGGTAAACGTCCCGCGCCGCCCCGGTCTGAAATACCGCGGCGTCCGCCCGCAGGTAATATTTTTCGATAAACTTTCTTCCGTAGCGCTTTTTCATCAGCCGTTCCGGGTTTCCCCGCTCGGAGAAAATCACCCGGTTGGGCAGCCCCCGCGCCGCCAGCAGCGCGATGGGGATCGCCGGCTGCAGAAAGGCGATGACGGCGGTCTCCGGTTCCTTCTTCAGCTTCGCCCGCAGCCACGCGATCTCCCGGCGATACTGCACGAAAAGCGAAGCTTTCGCAAGGTCCGCGGGCACGGGGCGGCGCAGCAGCTCGAACAGGTTGCAGAAAACCTGCGCCCAGAGCTTCAGCAAAACGCCGTATTTGATTTTATCCCCGGCGGATTCCGCGGGCAGCTCCTCCGGCAGCAGCGTCAGGGCCGTTTCGTCGCCCAGATCGCAGCGCACCACGTCCCCCTGCCGGTCGGAGGTGAGCAGCACCTCGGTGGAATAGCCTCTTTTGTCGAACGCGTTCATCAGAAGCGACCCGACGCGCTCCGCGCCGCCGCCGATCATATGCGGCATTACAAGAAGGATTTTCTTCGTTTCAGACACTGCGGTCGCCCCTTTTAATCCGTCAATTTTTGTATCGCCCTGCGGGCCGCCCACAGCGCCTTGCCGTGGCAGCGCATGCGCAGCGCCGGGTCGCCGTAACCGTCGTGGGCGAGCACGTCCCGCCGGAATTCCTTCAGGCGCTCGGCGATCTCTTTTTTCTCCGGCCCGGAGAGCGCCTCGGCGTTGGTGAACACGTTGTAGGCGCCCCGGGCGAGGTACGCCGGGGGAACGACGTTGCCGTTCTGCTCCGAAAAGTCCCGCACGCCGTAATAGACGGTTTCAGCGCTGAGAAAATTCTTCATCGTCTTTTTCGAGGTCATGACCGAATTCGCGCGGTACCGGCGGGAATAGAGGTATTCCGGCACGTAGCTGACCCGGTTCGCCAGACAGTAGGCCTGACAGGTGAACAAAAAATCCTCGTAAATGACGCCCTCGACGAACGAAAGCCCCGTGCGGTCCAGAAAGGATTTTTTATAAAACAGCTGCCACACGCCCATATGGAAATCCCGGTTCGCCACCATTTTTGCCATGACGGCCTTCCCCTCGTCGGGCGTATACCGCTCGTTGTGGCCGTAGTTTTTTCCGCTGACTTCCCCGGTCTCTTCGTCGACCGCGTACGCGTCGAAAAAAACAAGCTCGGAATCGTTTGCCCTGGCGTCGCGATACAGCTTTTCAAGGATCGTCGGCTCGACCGTATCGTCGCTGTCGAGAAAATAGAGGTATTCTCCCGTCGCCTCCCGCAGCCCGGCGTTGCGCGCGGAGGAGGCGCCGCCGTTTTCCTTGCGGAGGACCCGCACGCGGGGATCCTTCCGCGCGAAGGAATCGCAGATTGCCCCGCTGCCGTCCGTGGAGCCGTCGTCCACGAGCAGAACCTCGAGCGTTTGATACGTCTGCGCCAGAACGCCCTTCAGACAATCGTCAAGATATTTTTCCGCGTTATATACGGGGATGATCACGCTGATAAGCTCACTCATTTCATTTCCCCCTGACCGTCGTCCGGATTTTTTTCCGCGTTGTATACGGGGATGATCGCACGGATCAGCCCGTTCATTTCATCCGCCCCCTGACGCAGATCAGCGCCGTGGCGCCGGCGCGTCTGAGCTCCGACAGAAGCCCGCCGGAGTAATGCTTTCTCAGCCGTTTGCTGATCTCTTTGTCCGGCGCGACGAATTCGATCACCGGGTCGGCGATGGCTCTGGCAAGGTCCACTGTCATGGACGCGGCGTCCTCTGAGGTGCTGTGAACGCCGGAATCGTCGGCGCCGATATTTTTGATCAGCGAATACCGGGGATAGACCGTCAGCATATCGTTTTTCACAAGATGCGCGCCGAAGCGCACCGACCAGGAGCTGCCGCCCCCCACCTGCCGGTACAGCCGCAAAAACCGGTCCGTACCGTCGGCGTTCAGGCGCCTGACCAGCGTCCGGTCGCGGTAGAACTCGCCGATGTCCTTTAACTCCCAGTCCACGTCCTTCCAGCGGTCCGCCCAGGTCGCCCAGCCGCAGGAGCAGGAGCGGTAACAGGTGAAAATATCCGCTTTGTACGCGTCGGGGAAGTCGATCGCGGGCGTGTATCCGGCGATCGCGCCCACGCGGCGGTCGGCCTCAAACGCGTCCAGCGATTTGTTCATAAAGTGAAGAAAACAGGGGGCGACCACGCTGTCGTCCTCCAGCACGATCACTCTGCCGTGGCGGTTGACAACCTCGGTCACGCCGGCGATCACCGACGCGGCAAGCCCGCGGTTTTCCGGGGACATGGCGACGTGCACCTCCCGGAAGACGCTTTTCTCCGCTTCCGAGCGCACGGCGGCGCGGCAGGCGTTCACCTTTTCCTTCCCCGCCTCGTCCTTGGGGCCGTCCGCGAAGATATAGAGCTCCGTCTGCGCCGCTTCGGGGCAGCGGGACAGGGCGGCGAAGGTCTGCGCGAAATGGTCCGCGCGGTTATACACAAACAGAACCACGGGGGCGTATTGCATCTCAATCTCTCCTTATTCTGCGGCGGATGCCGACGGTTCCTTTTTTATACAGCCCGGCGGCGCATCGCGCCGCTCTGCTTTCTGCGAGGCGGATGAGCGGACGGGGAGCGCCTTTGTAAATCAGGTCAAGCACAATGCTTTGCTGCCAATACAAGCCTTCTTCCCTTGCTCTGCGGGAGGAAAAATGCAGAATGCTGCAATCGGTCATTTCCCCGTGCCAATCCGCGTCCAGCCGTCCTTTGGATAAGCTCGCCGTCATGATTTTTGTCGCGCCGGGCAGGAAAACGCATTTTCCGTCCGTCGGCAGGGCGTTGCACAGGCAGCCGTTCAGCGCCATGGCGATAAAGAAGACGGGGTCGTCCCGGATGGAGCCCTTGCAGATCAGCTCGGAGTCCTGATTCAGCTTCGGGTCTTTCTTGATCTGAGCGATGATCTCCATCGCGTCCCGGTAAATGCGGCGGCAGGTTTCCCCGTTTCTGACAAACAGATACCCCGGGTTGAACAGCGGAACCGCCGCGCGCGGGTCGTTCAGAAATTTCTGCGACGCGTATTCCGGGTCCTGAAAGAAGACCAGGGTCCCGTCGTTCCAGCCGAACGAGGTGAAATCATATTCCCCGGACAGCAGCTCCCAGAAAAAATCAAGGTTCCGGTAAACCAGACAGTCCGGTTCGATAAAGATGCTTTCGTCATAGGGACACTTCAGCAGCAAAAGAAACTTGTCAAGATAGCTTCTTGTCGGATTGTCGATCACCACGACGTCGGTAAACTCCGCAGTGTATGCATTCTCACGGTCGCAGAGAATCGCGAATGGGACGTCCGGATTGAAAAGCCGAAAAGAGCGCAGCAGTCTGACCGCCATGATATAATAGCGGTCGTCGCCGGTTGCAAGCGTCACAAATCCTCGTGTCATGGTCAGAAGCCCCTTCGTTCCCTGAAATCGTGTTCGAGATCAATGAACGCGATCTCGTGATCTCCGCCGTTCCGCTTTTCCGGCGGGGGCGGCGTCATGTAATCCCCGTATGTCATGGTCAGAAGCCGGTCCCATTCTTTCGGCGCCGGAAAAACGAATCCCTCAAACTGCACGTCGACGGTATCGGCAAACAAGGAACTGTCAAATTGCGCCGTGATGGTTCGTGCGCCCGTAAGTTCGCAGCATTTGCCGTATCGGTCATAGTCCTTCAGCAGCAGACCGTACGCTGCCGAGACCGCGACGCGAACGACCGGCAACGGGATCAGGCGGACCAGCCTGCTTGCGGCGGAACGCTCCCGCCAGGGGAGATTTTCCATTCTTTTTTTTAATATGACGTCAAAAAACCGGATGATCCTGTTGGTTCTCTGAAGCCAGCGAGCGTCCTCCTTAACGCCGACAAGCGGGAATATATCGACCCAGACACCCTGGTGCATATCGGAACGCTCGTATCCTTTTTCGATAAACGTGGTCCCGCTTTTGCGGACTTTGCAAAAACGGCGATGGGTGTGATCCGTGCGGTAGTTCTGGAGAAAATACGGTTCCTTCATTTCCTTCTTCGCAGCTTTACAGAACCGTTGATACTCAGACAGCGTCATATGCAGATCAACGTCGTCGTCCCAGGGAATAAAACCCTGGTGCCGCACCGCGCCAAGCAGCGTCCCGGCGCAGAGGAAATACCGTATCTGATGTTTTTTGCAGATCCGGTCTATTTCAAGGAGGATCTCCAGCTCTACGGCCTGGAGTTCTTTCAGGTCAAAGGATTCCATTTTGTCAACTCCCGTCTTTCGGAACGCTCCCGGCGCGTCCTATGATGCGTTTTGTCAAAAAAACCGGGATTTTCTGTTCAATCACATACCATGAGCAATAAGAGATCCCCCACGCCGCGGCGCACATCAGCGCCGCCAGCAGCAGGTTGAGCGGGCTGAAGCAGTCGATTTTGAAAAACCGCGCGCCGAGCGTCACAATATAATAATGTAATAAATAATAAGAATAACTGATATCGCCGCACTTTCTGACGAACCGCGGCGTTTTTCCGCCGCAGGCGGAGAAGACAAGGCCCGCGCAGAACACGGCGGTGAAAAGCCCGATCGCGTACCATGGGGAGGTCTCCCGCAGAAGGGCGGGGACGGCGAGCGCCGCAACCGCGGCAAAGGCGAGAATCACGGGAATGCGGCCGGATTTCATTGCCGGCTCTTTTTTCTGCAGCAGGTCGAAAACGCCGTAAACCGCAAGGCCGATGAGGAAGGACGTCCATACGTAAGGGTTCGCCGTGTAAAAGTGGACCGGCGGGAACCGGGTGGGGAACAGGACGCCGATCAGCGGGACGACCGCTGCAAAGAGCGCTGCAATCACGCCGCGGCGCTTGTGGCTGATGCGCATGGCGATGAGAAACAAAAGGTAAAACAGCATCTCCATCTGCAGCGTGTGCCCCAGTCCCACCAGCGGGCGCAGCGCGGTGCCCGCCTTCGCCGTGGCCCGCTCATAGGGGATGAACAGCAGGGATTTGACCAGCTGGTCCGCCGTGGGGCGGTAGCCGATCACGGAGGGGAATATAAGCCCCGCGGCGAAGGTGAAGACCGTCAGCCCCCAGTAAAGAGGCAGGATGCGGATGAGCCTGCGGGTGAGAAAAAACCTTTTTTTCT
>CACYHJ010000031.1 GCA_902774165.1 Oscillospiraceae bacterium | reverse complement strand
GGGCGATGTTCACGCCGACCGTCTCCTTTCTCATGTCGTCCGGAACCGCGAAATCGGTTATCCTTCCTATTAAATATATCACGCTGCGGGGAAAAACGCAACCGAAAGGGAATGACAAGGCAATTTTCGGGAATGAATAAACGCCGCCGGTCCATGCTCTGGACCGGCGGCGCGGAATTATTCAGATAAAACGCTTATTTTACATTCTGCACCCAGCCGAGCTTGTCCTCGATCAGGCCGTTCTGGATGCCGGTGATGTTGTCGTAAAGCTTCTGGGCGGTGGCGCCGATCTTGCCCTCGTTGATGATGATGTGCTCGTCGCCCACGATCAGCTCGCCGATGGGGGAGATGACCGCCGCGGTGCCGGTGCCGAAGGCCTCCTCCAGAGTGCCGTTGTGGGCAGCCTCGACGACCTCGGCCAGCGCCAGCTTGCGCTCGACCACGGGCTCGCCCCAGCTCTTGAGCAGCTCGATGCAGGAACGGCGGGTGATGCCGCCCAGAATGCTGCCCTCAAGGGAGGGGGTGATGACCTCGCCGTTGATCTTGAACATGACGTTCATGGTGCCGACTTCTTCGATATACTTGCGCTCAACGCCGTCCAGCCAGAGAACCTGCGAATAACCCTGCTCCTCGGCCTCCTCCTGAGATTTCAGGGAAGCGGAGTAGTTGCCGCCGGTCTTGGTGAAGCCGTAGCCGCCGCGGACGGCGCGGACGTATTTCTGCTCCACGAAGATCTTGACGGGGTTGATGCCCTCTTTATAATAGGAACCCACGGGGGACATGATGATCATGAACACGGCGTGAGAGGCGGGATGCACGCCCAGCTTGGGATCCACGCCGAACATGAACGGACGGATGTAAAGGGAGGTGTTCGCGCCCTCGGGGATCCAGTCCTCGTCGATGGCGACCAGCTTTTTCAGCGCCTCAACGCAGAAATCCTCGTCGACGCGGGGCAGGCACAGACGGTCGGCAGAGAGGTTCAGACGCTCAAAGTTCTTCTCGGGACGGAACAGCACGGGGGTGCCGTCGGGCTTGTGATAGGCCTTCATGCCCTCGAAGATCTCCTGACCGTAGTGCAGGACCATCGCGGCGGGGGACATGGAGATATCGCCGAAGGGGACGATGCGCGCGTCGGTCCAGCCCTTGTCCTTGTAGTAGTCCATGATGAACATGTGGTCGGTGAAGAATTTGCCGAATCCCAGCTCTTCCACCGGGGGCTTCGGTTTCCTGTTTTCACTGAGGGTGATTTTGATTTCCATAAATATACCTTCTTTAAATAAAATTTACCGGTTGCCGGAACGGAGATTCCCGTCCTTAACTAATAAGTATAATACAACAAAATCGGGATTTCAATAGAATTATTAAATTTTGTTCTCACGAACCCATTTCAGCAGGTCGTTATAATCCATCTCACCGGATGCGACGGCAAGGCCAACGCGGGCGACTTCGTCATTTGACGGATCGATCCTGATTCCGTTGACCTCCAGAAAAGTCAGCAGAACATACATCCCGATTCGTTTGTTGCCGTCAACAAAGGCGTGATTCGAAATCAGTGAAAATCCGATTCTTGCCGCCTTTTCTTCTTTTGTAGGATAAAGCTCCTGCCCGCCGAAGGTTTGGAACGCCGATTCAAGAGCGCTGTCAAGCAAATCAAAATCTCGAAGATTCGGATCTCCGCCGGTCTCCTCTGTAATCAGCTGGTGCAGCAGGAGGACCTTTTCCGTGCTGAATCTGATCATTTCGCCAGCTCCTCAAACGCTTTTCGGTATTTTTTCAGGATGCGGGCGGCTACAAGGTCAATGATTTCATCGTCTGTCATTTCGATTTGGTCGTCCTGTTCCAGATCCACAAGTTTGAATTTGGGCTTATTGTTTTTGAAAATAACGACGGTGCCGACGCTTTCCGCCAGCCGGGCAACCTTTGAAAAATTCTGATTCGCCTCGGAGACGGATACGATTTGTTCCGTGCTGAACGTCATTGCGAAATCCCCCGATTCATTCATAATTACAGTATATATTATATCGAATATTAGGATATTGTCAACCTAAAATTAATCGTCTTGTTATTTCTGTTTGAATCGCGTTTTCTGTGTGTTTTTTGAAAAAACGATTGTATCCCATGCCGTAATATGATAAAATGGAGCCATCAAACAAAGGGGGTTTTGCAATGTCAGATTATTTCGGCAAAAACGTACCGAAGCTGGGTTTCGGTCTGATGCGTCTTCCGCGCCGCGGCGTGGCGATTGATATCGAGCAGACCAAAAAGATGGTGGATCTGTTTCTGGAATCCGGTTTTACTTATTTTGACACCGCGTTCGTCTATCCCGGCTCCGAGGCGGCGACGAAAAAAGCGCTGGTGAGCCGCCATCCCCGCGAGAGCTTCACGCTGGCGACCAAAATCAACGCCGCGATCCCCGGCATGACGGAGAAAATGGTGAAAAAAGAGTTTACCACAAGCCTTTCCCGTACCGGCGCGGGGTATTTTGACTTTTATCTTCTGCATTCCCTTCAGGAAAATAATTTTGAGAAATACGAAAGATTCAAGATCTGGGACTTCGCCGCCGAGCAGAAGGCGAAGGGGCTGATCCGTCACGTCGGGTTTTCCTTCCACGGCGGGCCGGAGCTGCTGGACCGTCTGCTGACCGAGCACCCGGAGACCGAGTTTATCCAGCTGCAGATCAATTACGCCGACTGGGAGAACCCGAAGGTGGCCTCCCGGGCGAATTACGAGGTGGCGCGCAGACACGGCGTCTCCATCGTCGTCATGGAGCCGGTGAAGGGCGGCAAGCTGGCGGATCCTCCGAAGGAAGTGAAGGATCTGTTCCGCGCTTATGCGCCCGAGGCCTCGCCCGCATCCTGGGCGATCCGGTTCGTCGCCTCTCTGGACGGCATTATCACCGTACTTTCCGGCATGTCGAACCTCGATCAGATGCGGGACAATCTTTCGTATATGAAAGAATTCAAGCCCCTGAACGACGAGGAGCGGGAGATCATCCGCAAGGCGCAGCGGATCATGGAGAGCTCCGCCGCCGTGCCCTGCACTGCCTGCCGTTACTGCGTGGAGGGCTGCCCGAAGGAGATCCCGATCCCGGAGATTTTCTCCGCCATGAACCGTCAGCTGGGGGACGGGAATATCGACGCTGCGAGAGAGGCTTACGCCGCCGCCGTCACCGAGGGGCATACCGCCGCGGACTGCATCCGCTGCCGCAAATGTGAGAACATCTGCCCGCAGAAGCTGGATATTACCGAGTATCTGCGGCAGGGCGCCCAGATGTTTCGAGCCTGACCCGGAGCGCTCCGTCTGAGATTTTGTGATAAACGCTTTTCCCGGCGTCCGATTGCCGGGAAAAACGGGGACTGCCGGCTGCGAACCGGCAGTCCCTGTTTTTATGTCTCGATTCCGGCGAACTGCGTCATATACAGCTCGTAGTACTTTCCTTTTTTCTTCAGCAGGGCGTTGTGGTCGCCGCGCTCGACGATCCTGCCGCCGTCCATGACCACGATCAGGTCTGCGTCGCGGATGGTGGAAAGCCGGTGGGCGATGATAATGCCGGTGCGGTTTTGCATGACCGTCTGCATCGCGTCCTGCACCGCCTTTTCCGTGCGGGTATCGACGTTGGAGGTGGCCTCGTCGAGGATCAGGATTTTCGGGTCCGCGACGAACGCCCGCGCGATGGCCAGCAGCTGCCGCTGTCCCTGGCTGATGTTTTCGCCCGCGCCGGTCAGCATCGTGTCGAAGCCCCGGGGCAGCTGGGCGATCATCTCTTTTGCCCGGCTCATCTCCGCCGCCGCCTCAAGCTGCTGCTCCGTGACGTTTTCGTTGGCGAATTTCAGGTTGTTGCGCACCGTGTCGTTGAACAGCACCGTGTCCTGCAGCACGATCGCCACGTCCCGCCGCAGCGCGGCGCGGGAGATCTCCCGGATGTCCCTGCCGTTGACAAGGATCTCGCCGGCGTCGATATCGTAAAACCGCATCAGAAGATTGACCACCGTCGTCTTGCCGCTTCCCGTCGCCCCCACAAGGGCGACTTTTTTGCCGTTCGGCACGCGCAGCGTGAAATCCCGCAGCACCGGGCGTCCCGGCTCATACGCGAAATCCACATGCCGGAATTCCACCGAAGCGACCTCGCAGGAGACCGTCGGCCCGCCCGCCATATCCTCCGACTGTTCGTCCATGACCGTGAAGACCCGTTCCGCGCCGGCGATCGCGGTCTGCAGCTGGCCGTAGACCTGCGCGATCTCATTGACCGGGCGGCTGAACTGCTTGGAATAGACGATGAACGCGGAGATCACGCCCACCGAAATCAGCCCCTTGACGGAGAACCAGCCGCCGAATGCGGCGATAATCACGAAGCCGATGTTGCCAATGCAGTTCATGACCGGCCCCATCACGCCGCTGAGAATGTCGGATCTGACGCCCGCTTTGGTCAGCCGGTCGGAAACCTCGCGGAATTCCGCCCCCGTGGCCTCCTGCCGGTTATACGCCACCAGCGTGCGGTAGCCGGAGACCCGTTCCTCCACCGTGCCGTTGAGCCTGCCCAGCAGCGACTGCCGTTCCCGGGAGAATTTGCGGACGCGTTTTGACAAAAACTTTGTCGCAAACACCGTCAGAAACACCGTGACCATGCTCAGCAGCGCCAGCTGCCAGCAGTACCAGACCATGATCGAGACGGTGCCGATGATCGTCAGCACCCCCGAAAACAGCGATGGCAGCGCCCCGGAGACCGTGGCGGAGATGTTCTCCACGTCGTTGACCATGCGGCTCATGATATCGCCGTGGGAATGGGTGTCCATGTATTTGACCGGCAGATCGACGATCTTGCCGAACAGCTCTTCCCGCAGGCGTTTGATGATTTTCTGGCTGAGCTTTCCGCTCATCAGCCCTTGCAGCAGCTGCGCTCCGATGTTCAGCGCGTACATCAGAAACATCAGAAGGATCATACGCAAAAGGTCGCCTTCCTTGTTCCCCGCGATGATGTCAATGGCGCTGCTCTGCAGGCTCGGGGCGGTAATGCCGAACGCGGCGCCGAAGATCACAACGGCGAAGACGCCGATCACAAGCTTCTTTTCGCCCGTGAAGTATTTCAGCAGCCGCAGCAGCGTCGCGCCCACGTTCTCCGCGTGCTGTACCTCGGCGAATCTGCCGCCGGGGCCGCCGTGCGGGCCGCCCGGTCTGCCCGGCATCCCGCCGGCGGGCGGCGTCATGCTCAGTTTTTTATCGGCCATTTCCGTCATCCTCCTCTCCGAGCTGGGAATAGAAAATATCCCGGTAAACGCTGCTGGTGCGCAGCAGCTGCTCATGGCTGCCGCTGTCGGCGATCCGCCCGTTTTCAAGGACGTAGATTCTGTCTGCCCGGCGCACCGAGGCGATGCGCTGGGCGATAATGATTTTTGTCGTGTCCGGCGCGGTCTGCTGCAGCGCGTCGAAAAATTCCGCCTCGGTTTTCAGGTCGAGGGCGCTGGTGGAGTCGTCGAGAATCAGGATCTCGGCGTTTTTGACCACCGCGCGGGCAATGGAGACCCGCTGCTTCTGCCCGCCGGAAAGGCTCATGCCCCGCTCCGCCACGGGGGAGTCGTACCCGTCCGGCATGGCGGTGATAAATCCGTCCGCCCGGGCGGTCTGCGCCGCGGCGCGGATCTCGTCCCGCGAGGCGTCCGGCTTCCCCCACGCGATATTCTCCGCGACGGAAAGGGTGAACAGCTCCGCCTTCTGCAGCGCGACGGCAACCTTTTCCCGCAGGATCTTCTGTTTGTATTCCCGCACGTCCGTCCCGTCCACCAGCACCTGCCCGCCGGTCACGTCGTAAAACCGGGGGATCAGGCTGACCAGCGTCGTTTTTCCGCAGCCGGTCGCTCCCATGATCGCCACGGTCTCGCCGCGGCGGATGGTCAGATTCACGTCCGTCAGGACGTTCCGTTCGGCGCCGGGATAGGCGAAGCTCACGTTGCGGAACTCGATCTCGCCGGCCTTCTGCGGGTCGCCCTCCGACGTTCCGTCCTTCAGGTCCGGTTCGCTGTCGAGGATCACCATCAGACGATGCCAGGAGGTCAGCCCTCTGGAAATGTTCTGGAACAGCATAATCAGCATCCGCACGCCGTTGAGCAGCTGGGTGGTGTAGGTGATCGCCGCCATGATGCTGCCGGGGGTGACGACGCCCTGAGCCGCCTGATACCCGCCTACCCGCAGAATCACCGCGATGATCAGGTAAAGCACAAGGTTTGTCACCGGGTTCATGAAGGCGAAGATCAAAAGAACGCTCCAGTTGGTCTTCAGAAGCCCGTCGTTCGCCTTGCCGAACCGGATTTTTTCATAGGTTTCCCGCACGCAGGCCTTGATGATGCGGATACCCGAGACATCCTCCTGCAGGATGGAATTGAGCCGGTCCAGCTGCTCCTGCAGCTTCGCGAACAGCGGGTTTGCCCGCGCGATCGAGAAAAAGACCCAGCCCAGCACCAGCGGGAAGGCGCACAGCACGATCCAGCCGAAGGTCCGGCTGATGCGGAACATGAAAAAGATGCTGCCGAAGGTGAGCAGTCCGGTGCGCACAAGGCCCCGCACGCACATGGAGAAAAACGACTGCACCTGCGACACGTCGTTGGTGACGCGGGTCACAAGGGAGCCGGTGCCGAATTTGTCCATCTGCGGGAACGAAAAGGACATGATGCGGCCGAAGCAGTCCTTGCGGATGTTGTTGCCGATGTTCTGCCCGGCGTAGGAGACCGAGACGTTGTTCATCGAGCCGCAGATCCCGCCGAACAGCACAAGGCCGATCATCAGAAGCCCATTCTGCCAGATCACCGTCATGTCGCTCACGCCGCCGGTGCTTTTTCCCAGCACGCCCTCGTCGACGATGGTGCTCATGATGGAGGGCTGCAGAAGGTCCATCGTGACCTCGCCCGCCATGAACAGCACGGCGAGGATCGCGAAGGGAATGTATTTTCTAATGTATTTCCACATACTGCGCTCCTTTTTTGTATCTTTATGCTGACAAATAAGCATAAAAATAAAAGATTTAACGAAGATTGAACCGGCGGAATCTTCCCGTCGATCCGGTTAGTAATATTTTACTTTTATTTTTTCTGAAAGTAAAGTGCCGATCCTGTCGATTTTGTATTGATTTTTACATTTTTTTAATGTATTATGTTAAACAGAGATATTCTATTTGAGGTGAAATCTATGGTTTGGGTTCTTGTGATCCTGCTGATCCTGGCTCTGCTCCTGTTTGTCGGGTGTTATTTTATTTTCCGCGCGCTGATCTGGCGCAAGAGCGGCAAGGCGCCGCCGAAGATCGTCACCTTTTTCATCAAGGGCAGCGCCGACAGCGAGGAGTTTATCGCCGACCAGGCCGCCGCGGTGGAGACGATCAACGCGATGGCAAAAAAACGCGTCGCGCTGAAGACCCGCGACGGGGATCAGCTGATTGCCTATATTGCCGAGCCGAAAATCGCCAACGACCGCGTTATCATCGGCTGCCACGGCATGAACTGCAACGGCAGACGCGAATTTTGCTTCTTCGCGCCGGATTTTGTCGACAAAGGATATACCGTGATCCTTCCGGACCACCGCGGCTCCGGCGAGAGCGACGGCAGCTTCATGGGCTACGGCACCCATGAGTCCAAAGACACCTTCCTGTGGGTGAAATACGCGAAGGAGCACTACCCGGGCAAGCATATTTTCCTGATCGGCGTCTCCATGGGCGCGGCGACCGTGCTGATGATGAGCAGCAAGCGCGGGATTCAGGACGTGGACGGCATTATCGCCGACTGCGCCTACACCAACGCCCGGGACGAGTTCAGCTATCAGCTGAAGACCTCGTTCCATCTGCCGGATTTCCCGATTATGCAAATCTGCAATCTGTACTGCAGGTTCATCTGCGGCTATGAATTCCGGGACGCGTCTCCCATCGACGCGGTGAAGAAAGCTCACGCGCCGATCCTCTTTATCCACGGCACCGCGGACGCGCTCGTGCCGCTGTATATGCAGGAGCAGCTTTATGAGGAGTGCGGCACGTCCCTGCCGGAGAATAAACGGAAAGAAAAATTCGGCGTAAAGGTCGAAGGCGCGCCCCACGCGAGAAGCTATTATACCAATCCGGAACTTTATTCGAGAGCGGTCGAGACGTTCATCACCCACGTGCTGCGTCCCAGAACGCTGGAGATCACCTATGACGAGCCGGCGGAAGACGCCGTCGAAATTGAAGAAGCGCCGATGGAATAACGGCAGTTTTGAAAAATCAATTGAATATAAAACGCACCCCGCGTCGACCGTGGGGTGCTTTTTTATATCCGGTTCAGAGCCGGACCCGCGCCAGGACCAGATCCCGGTCCGCCTCATAGAAGACCAGCGCCGTCCCGTCCGCAAGGGCGCAGACGTCGCTGTATCCGCCGGGCTCGGAGAGATACAGCTTTTCCCGGATCCCGCCCTCCGGGGAGAGGCGCTTGAGCGTCAGGTCGGCGCGGCGGTCCGTGTTTTCACAATTGGAAAACAACAGGTCGCCGCCCGCGCGGCAGAGGCCCGCGCAGCAGACGGGGTCCGGCAGCGCGGGCTCCGCCTTGAGCTGAGACCAGTGAAGACCGTCGCCGCTGAGCGCGGTATGCCGGCATTTTTTCGGGGATTCGCTGCGGACGTTGATCAGGACCCTGCCGTCCGGCAGCGGCGCGATACAGGTCTCGTTGGGGTCCGGCAGACCGCCCGCGTCGATGATCCCGGCAATGTCCCAGGTTTCGCCCCCGTCGTCGCTGTAAATCATTGAGATTACAGAGGGGTGGTGGGCGAAAGGGTCCTCCCGGTTGACGGCGAGCCAGCAGGGAACCAGCAGCCGTCCGCAGGCGTGAACCGTCCCGTGTCCCGGACCGACGGCGATCACATTCCAAAAGAATCCGCCGAGACCCCGTTCGATTTCCCCGGTGATCTCCCGCGGCGCGGTCCAGGTCCGCCCGGCGTCCGGGCTGCGGCGGTAAAAGACGCGTTTGTAATTCTCGCAGTACAGAAAGTGAACCGTCGCGCCCTCCGCGATCATTACCGGGTTGTTCACGGTGGTTCTGCCCCTGCCGTCGGCAAGGATCACCCGCGCGCCGACGCTGCCGTCCGCGCCGACGCGGCGGCAGCCGACGTCGATCGCCGCCCAGTCGGAATCGTCCCGGCGGCATTCATAATAGATCAGCGCCTCGCCGGTTCCGAGCGGAATGATCCCGGGGATCCGGCATCGCAGATAGGGCGCTGCCGGAGAGGCTTCGATGAGAAGTTTGTTGATCAGATCCATGGGAGTCCTTTCTGAATTCTGATTTATGCGCGTGCGCATAAATCAGAATTTGGTTATCGGTTGCCGGTTGTTGGTTGTCGGTGTCGGTAAATTTAACGCTTATGTGTCCTTTCTTGCGGGAACGTCAATTTTACGCTGTCACCGATTACCGATCCCCGATTACCGACAACCGTAAATTCTGATTTTTACGGCTTCGCCGTTAATCAGAATTTACAGCATCGGCATCACCGTCTCCAGCAGCTCCTGCTTCTTCTCCGCCTCCAGCGGGGCAAAGGGGGCGCGGGCGTCGCCCATGGGAAAGCCCATTTCGGTGAGGATCGCCTTCATCGCCGGGATCACGCCCGCCTTGATCAGCGCGGCGATGATCACGTCCGCCTGCTTTTGGATCTCCATGGCCTCGGGAATCCGGTTCTCCCGGAACAGCTCGTAAATCTTCACGAATTTGTCCGGCATGAAATTATAGGTGCTGCCGATGGCGCCGTCCGCGCCCATGCAAAGCCCCGCAAGGCAGGTCTCGTCGTATCCGTTCAGCAGCGCCTTGTCCGGGAACGCGGTCTTCATCTGCCGCAGCGCGAAATAGTCGGCGCTGGTGTGCTTTACGCCCGCGAACCGGCGGTCGGCGAGGAATTCCGCGATATTGTCAACGGAGAAACGCACCCCGGAGAGCGCCGGGACGTTGTAAATCAGCATCGGCACGCCCGCCGCGTCCGCCACGTCGAAATAATACTTTTTGATCTCCGCGAAGGAGTAGGCGTAGTACATCGGCGCGACGGAGGAGATATAGTCATAGCCCTGCTCCGCCGCGAACGCGCCAAGAGCGCAGGATTTTTTTGTGGACATGCAGCCAACGTGGGCGATCAGCGCGGCGCGGCCGTTCACTGCCTCGGCGACGAATTTCAGCACCGCGCGGCGCTCTTCGTCGGAAAGCAGGAACGCCTCGCCGGTGCTGCCGGTGACGTAAAAACCGCTGACGCCCCTGTCGAGGGTGAACTCAATGAGCTTCCCCAAAGAATCAAAATCGACCTCGTCTTTTTCGTTATAGGGCGTCGGCAGCGCCGGAAGAATGCCGGAAAGACTTTTCATTGAAAAAACTCCGTTCACAGAAAGATATCTGTATTATATCATCCCGGTCGGATTTTTCAAGAGGAATGTAACATGGTTTTCAATCCGAATTGACAAAACAACGGTTGCAAACGGAAATGAAATGTGATATCCTTTTTATGCCAACAAATTTTCAAACAGTTCCGTGCTTACGGGGATTTTCTGCTTTTTCGCAAAACGGTGTTTTTTCTACAGGAAAAAACGCCGGCTCCATTCATGCTGCTTGCGAAGACGGAAGGTCATCGGCTGCGTTTGAAAATTTGTTTGGCGACAATTCGGAGTTGTGTGTTTTTCGACGTGCAATTTTCGGATTGTGCGTCTTTTTTTGTTCCGGCGCTGTCTTGACCGTTCCGGACGGCGCGGAACCGCGGAAAAAACTTCAGGCAGAGACAGATTTGCCGGGTTAACGGGAACGGAGAAAAGTTTCAGGAGGATGAAAATGAAAAAATTCTTAAGCTTGCTTCTTGTCCTGTCTCTTGTGTTCGCCTTCGCCGCCTGCGGCGCGAAAACCAATGAGGACGACAAGCCTGCTCCGTCCGCTGCTGATGAGCCGGCAGAGGAGACTGAAAATCAGGATTCCGCCGAGGAGACCGAAGCGGAAGGCGCCAAGGCGACGAAAACGGCGAAATTCAAGCTGATCAGCTGCAGATTCACCGAAGACGTCTACGCTCTGGATGATGAATATATCGGTTCTCATTTCGGAGATAGCGAAGACAAGGTCTACGTGGACCTTCTGTTTGAGGTCTCCGACGCCGGAACCGCCGGTCTGTCGGAGGAGAATGCTTCCGGCATTGTGTTGTATGATGAGGTAAACTACGATATGTCTTTCGCATGGAACGGCCTGGTTGAGACGTTTGTCGAAGACTACGATCCCATGGAAGCGCACGGGCATGGGCAGATCCATCTGTTCGCCTCTTTGCCGGACGCCGCGAAGAACGAAAAATCCCTCAAGGCGGAATACGTCATCGACGGGATCGAGGGCTCCGCAAAAGTCGATCCGATGGAAGAGGAGACAGACGCTCTGTCAAAGAAAACGGAGCTGAAGGTCGGCGACAAGCTGACCGTTCTCGGGAATGACGTAACGGTCTTCCGCGTCACCGACGGAAAGCTTCTGACCACCGACCCGAATAAATCATCGCAGTATAACGGGGAATGGCTGGATCTTGTGCTGGAGATCACCAACAACAGCGAGGAGGCGTATATTCCTTCGACGAATGATTTTAGGGCGTACGTCATGACTTCCGAAAATGAACCTGCCGGAATGGACGACCGGATCGAGTCGGAGGACCATACGGAACTGGAATATTCGTCCTCTTCCAACGGAATTGCAGCCGGAGCCACCGGGTATTATCACCTGATCGCGGGCTCGGAAGACTCCGTCGACGGAATCATCCGGCTGAACTGCGACGGCGCCTGCTATTACGTCAAAGCCCGCTGAGCGGACAAACCCGCTGCGGCAGATAAAAAACAGAAGACGGGACGGGACCGGTTTCCCTGTCCCGCCTTTTTTATCGCGGAGAATTTTGTGAAATAAATTGACGGGAGAGGGAGGAGGGAGTATAATAAATTCTGATTTAACGGCGGAGCCGTTAAATCAGAATTTCTCGTGTTTGCGCAGCAAACACATATCGAATGCTCGCTTGCGAGCATATATCGAGTTGA
>CACYHJ010000030.1 GCA_902774165.1 Oscillospiraceae bacterium | reverse complement strand
CTGCGCGTCGTCGCCTCGGCGATCGTGTTCATTTTCCTGATCCCCTATACCGCGTCGCTGTATAACGGGCTTTCCTCGCTGTTCAATATCTCGTTCAACATCCCCTACTGGGTCATTATCGTGGTCATGGCGGCGCTGACCTGCGTTTACGTCATCGTCGGCGGCTATATGGCCACCGCCATCAACGACTTCATTCAGGGTATCATCATGCTCGTCGGCATTGTGCTGGTGATCCTGGCGGTGCTGAACGTAAACGGCGGCTTCGTGGAATCCCTCAACCTGCTTTCCCGCGTGCCGGCGGAGGGCACGGTCCCCGCGGCGGAGGGCTCGCAGGGCATCTTCGCCTCCTTCTTCGGACCCGACCCGCTGGCGCTGCTGTTCGTGGTGATTCTCACCTCCCTGGGCACCTGGGGCCTGCCGCAGATGGTCGGTAAGTTCTACGCCATCAAAAACGAGGAGTCGATCAAGAAAGGAACCATCATTTCCACCGTCTTCGCCATCATCGTGGCGGGCGGCTGCTATTTCCTGGGCGGCTTCGGCAGACTGTTTGATTTTGATACGATTTATAAAATCGCCGCAGACGGTTCGAAGACCATCGTTTACGACCGCATCATTCCCACAATGCTTGCGACGCTGACCGGCACCGCCTTCGGCAAGATCATTATCGCAATCGTGATCGTTCTCGTTCTGGCGGCGTCCATGTCCACGCTGTCCTCGCTGGTGCTGACCTCCAGCTCCACCCTGACGCTCGACATGATCGACCGGAAGGGCAAATTCGGCGAGAAGAAAAAGCTGCTGGTCATGCGCCTGTTCGTGGTGTTCTTCGTGATCGTCTCGGCGGTGATCGCCATCGTCAAGGACGCGAACCCCACCTTCACCTTCATCGCGCAGATGATGGGCGTTTCCTGGGGCGCGCTGGCGGGCTCGTTCCTCGCGCCGTTCCTGTTCGGTCTCTATTGGAAGAAGACCACGAAGGCGTCCGTCTGGGCGTCCTTCGTCTGGGGCGTGGGCATCACGGCGGTGCAGCTTGTGGTGATGTTCGCGAAGATCCCCCTGGACAAATCCACCTTCTTCGGCTATATCTTCTCCTCCTCCATCAATTCCGGCGTGATCGCCATGCTGGGCGGTCTTGTGATCGTCCCGCTGGTGAGCCTTTGCACCCGCAAGCCCGACAAGGCGATGGTGGACGACGCCTTCGCAGGCTACGACAAGAAGGTCGAAGCCTCGCAGAAGCACTCGCTTGACTGATGTTTTGTATCAAACGCAGACAGCCCCGGAGAAACCGGGGCTGCTTTGTTTTGAAAATGCTGATTTGCCGGGGATCGCTGCGGTGCGTAAATCGGTATTTATATGATAAGATCTATTGAATAAAGCGCGCGATGAAAAAAGCGGACCCTTCGGGATCCGCGCAGAAAAAAGAAGCCGGAAAAGGACCCGTATCCTGTCCTCTTCCGGCGATTGTATTTCATGTTCCCGCGGGGGCGACGCCTTATTTGTGGTAGGGCCTTCCCTCCGCGATCATCATCGCCCGGTAAATCTGCTCAAGCAGCATCACGCGGGCGAGCCGGTGGGGAAAGGTCATTCTTGACATGGACAGCCGCAGCTTTCCCGCTTTTTTGACCGTCTCGTCCAGCCCGCAGGAGCCGCCGATGATGAAAACGGCAGTCCCCATGCCGGCGTTTGCGGCGGCGGACAGCTCTGCGGAGAGCTCTTCGCTGGAAAGCTGTTTCCCTTCGATGCACATGGGGTAGACCGCCGCGCCCTTCGGGATATGCGCAAGGATCTGCGCGCCTTCCTTTTCGAGGGCGGCGCGGATCTGTTTCTCGTTCGGCTCCTGCGGCAGCGGGGCGGCGGGTAGCTCGGTGATCCTGACTTTGCCGAAGGCGCCGAGCCGTTTGACGTATTCCTCCGATGCCTGCTCAAAAAAACGGTCCTTCAGCCTGCCGATGCAGATGATCTCAAAATTCATTCCGTTCTCCTCAGAAAACCATCATTTCTCCGCCGGCGGGCGCCGCGACGCTGAGCAGGAAATCACTGTTCTCCTCGCCGCCCGCGTTCCGCAGCGCTTCCAGCGTCACCCTGCGGGCTTCCTCCGGCGTGTTGTTGGTTCGGCTCAGGTGTCCCAGCACGAAACGGGTCGTGCCGCGCTCCAGCAGATCGACCGCGACGGCGGCGCAGTCCGCGTTGGACAGGTGTCCCAGGCGGGAGAGAATCCGCTTCTGCAGATAGTACGGGTAAGGCCCGCAGCGCAGCATCCGCACGTCGTGGTTGGATTCCAGCAGGATCGCGTCCGCGCCCCGTACGCCCTGCAGCACCTCCGGCGTGGCCACGCCGGTATCCGTTGCCGTGGCGGCGACGCGACCGTCCGCGAATTCCACCCGGTACCCCACGCTTTCCGCCGCGTCGTGGGAGGTACGGAAGCAGCTGACCCGCATGGTGTCAAACTGTACGCCCTCCGGCGGCAGGACCTGCGCCTGCGCCACGCCGTCGAGATTGCCGGTTTTTTCAAGATAATTCAGCGTCCCGCGGGTCGCCCACACCGGGATGCCGTATTTTGAGGCGAACACGCGCACGCCCTTGATGTGGTCCGCATGCTCGTGTGTGATGAACAAGCCGCGCAAGTCGGCGGGGGACACGCCGATCCGGTCCAGGGCAAGCGTGAGCTGCTTTGCGTTCATCCCCGCGTCGATGAGGATTCCCTCGTCGGCGGAGCCGAGATAGGTGCTGTTGCCGGAGCTTCCGGAAAAAAGAGTCGCGAATCGCGCCATAAGATCACTTCCGGGAGCATTATACAATATCCCGGCGGCAAAATCAACCGGAACTGCGGCGAATCGGCGAAAAATACGACGCTGCCCGCGAAATCGGACGCCGCGAAGCCGCCCGCCCGCCCGGTTTTTGAAAAAGGAAAGAAAAAAAGCTTGACAAGCGCGGGCGCATCCTGTATAATATCCCCCTGTAAAGATAAAAAGCTTTGCACCCGGGCGGTGAGAGAATGGCAAAAAACTACGAGATCGCGCTTTTGTTTGACTTTTACGGCGATCTTCTCACCGAAAAACGCCGTGAGTTTTTCGAGTTCTATTATAACGGCGACCTCTCCCTTTCCGAAATCGCGGAAAACGAAGGGCTGACCCGTCAGGGCGTGTTCGATACGCTCAAGAAGGGCGAGCAGCAGCTGCGGGGGTTTGAGGAAAAACTCGGCCTTGTCAAACGGTTCCGTCTCGTGTCCGAACACGCGGAGCAGATCGTCCGTCTGGCGGACGGCCTGCGCGAAACGGGCGCAGACGTGCCCCGCCTCGCCGCGGCGATCCGCGAAAAGGCGGAGGAGATTAAAAATTCGGTATGATTATCATGCAGAAAGGCGATTTCTATGGCATTTGAAGGCTTATCCGAACGCTTGGAGGAAACCTTTAAAAAGTTAAAAAGCAAGGGCAGTCTTTCCGAGTCCGACGTCAAGGAAGCCATGCGCACCGTGCGCCTGGCGCTTCTCGAGGCGGACGTGAGCTATAAAGTCGCGAAGGACTTCACCAATTCCGTGACGGAGAAGGCCATCGGCGCCAAGGTGATGGAGAGCCTGACCCCCGCCCAGATGGTCATCAAGATCGTCAACGAGGAGCTGACCGCGCTGATGGGCGGCACCCAGTCGCGTCTTGCCTACGCCTCGCATCCGCCCACGATCATCATGATGTGCGGCCTGCAGGGCGCCGGTAAAACGACCCATTGCGCAAAGCTTGCCAAAAAGCTGAAAAGCGAGGGCCACCGCCCCATGCTCGCGGCCTGCGATATCTACAGGCCCGCCGCCATCAAACAGCTGCAGGTCGTCGGCGCGCAGGTGGATACGCCCGTGTTCGAAATGGGCACGACGAATCCCGTGACCATCGCGAAAGAAGCGGTCAGAATCTGCAAGGACAAGGGCTATGATTACCTGATTATCGATACCGCCGGCCGTCTGCACATCGACGAGCAGCTCATGCAGGAGCTGAAAAACATCAAGGCGGAGGTCCATCCCCACGAGATCCTGCTGGTCATCGACTCCATGACCGGTCAGGACGCGGTCAACGTGGCGGCCACCTTCAACGAGGCGCTGGGCGTGGACGGCCTGATCCTCACCAAGCTGGACGGCGACACCAGAGGCGGCGCGGCGCTCTCGGCGCGCGCGGTCACCGGCAAGCCGATCAAATTCGTCGGCGTGGGCGAAAAACTCAGCGACCTTGACGTGTTCCATCCCGACCGGATGGCGTCCCGGATCCTCGGCATGGGCGACATGCTCTCCCTGATCGAGAAGGCGGAGCAGACCCTGGACGAGAAAAAGGCTGCCGAGCTGGAGGAGCGTCTGCGGAAGAATAAATTCGACCTCAACGATCTGCTCTCCCAGATGCAGGAGGTGCGCAAGCTGGGCTCCATGAAGGATATCCTCGGCATGATCCCCGGCATCGGCAACAAGATCAAGGACGCGGATATCGACGAGGGCGCGCTGACCAAGACCGAGGCGATCATCCGATCGATGACCCCCGGCGAGCGCTCCAAGCCCGACATTATCAACGCCTCCCGCAAACGCCGCATCGCCGCCGGCTGCGGCATGCAGGTGGAGGACGTGAACCGTCTGCTCGCGCAGTATAAGCAGATGCAGAAGATGTTCAAACAGATGAACAGCAAGGGCTCCCGCAAAAAAATGCGCCGGATGGGCGGCATGGGCGGCGGGTTCCCCGGCATGATGCCCCAGTAACGGATTAAAATACGGCAGGATTCTCTGCGTGTTTTAACATAAAAAACAAATCATTTATTTTTGGAGGAAATCAAAATGGCAGTTAAAATTCGTCTTCGCCGCATGGGCGCAAAGAAAGCGCCGTTCTATCGTGTTGTTGTCGCGGATTCCCGTTATCCCCGCGACGGCAGATTCATCGAAGAGATCGGCTTCTACAATCCCGTCTCCGAGCCCGTTCAGCTGAAAATCGACGACGAGAGAGCGAAGTATTGGCTTTCCGTCGGCGCTCAGCCCACCGATACGGTCAAGGATCTGCTGAAGAAGAGCGGCGTGACCGAATAAGACCGGAGGGAAATGACGATGCAGGAATTGCTCTCCGAGCTGGCAAAGGGCCTTGTCAAAGAGCCCGGGAACGTCAGCGAGAGCGTCGATGAGCCGGATGAGGAAGGCGTTGTCGTCTATCATCTCCATGTCGCGCAGGACGATATGGGCCGGGTTATCGGCAAACAGGGAAAGATCGCGAAGGCGATCAGAACCATCATGAAAGCGACCGCCGTCCGCGACGGTCAGAAAATCCAGGTGGAAATTGACTAAATTCTGATTTAACGGCGAAGCCGTTAAATCAGAATTTACGGTCGTCGGCAATCGGAGATCGGTAATCGGTGACAGCGTAAAATTGACGCTCACCGCAAAAAAGAACATATAAGCGTTAAATTTACCGACACCGACAACCAACAACCGACAACCAACAACCAAATTCTGATTTATGCGCTCGCGCATAAATCAGAATTTATTACAGTAATTATGTTGAAAGAATACCTTTCCGTCGGCCAGATCGTCGGTACCCACGGCGTACGCGGGGAAATGCGCGTGCAGCCCTGGAGCGACGGCCCGGAGTTTCTGAAAAAATTCAAAACATTATATTATGATCCCCGCGGGGAAAAGCCGGTCAATGTCGTGAACGCCCGTGTTCACGGCAATGTTGTGCTTTTAACGCTGGAGGGCGTCGACACCATGGAAAAGGCGCAGGCGATGCGTTCCCGCACGCTCTATATCCGCCGCGCGGACGCGAAGCTGCCGAAGGGTTCCTATTTTGTGGACGAGCTCTGCGGCTGCGAAGTGTCGGACGCCGGAACCGGCGCGGTTTACGGCGTGATCACCTCCGTCAGCCCCACCGGCGCGAACGATGTGTGGCATATCGAAAAGGACGGGAAAGAGTATCTGTTCCCCGCCGTTTCCGCCTTTATCGACAGCGTCGACGTGGCGGCGAACCGGGTGACGGTGCGGCCGATCAAGGGGATTTTCGACGAGGCGGAAAATGCGGATTGACATTCTGACATTGTTTCCCGAAATGTGCGCCGCCGTCTATCGGGAGAGTATTCTCGGCAGGGCGGCGAAAAAAGGCGTGCTGACGGTGGACAGCGTGAACATCCGCGATTTCGCGGGCAATAAGCACAACAGCGTGGACGACGCGCCCTACGGCGGCGGCGCCGGCATGCTGATGCAGGCCCAGCCTGTTTACGCCTGCTTTGCGGATCTCTGCGACCGGCTCGGGACAAGGCCCCATCTGATTTATATGTCGCCGCGGGGAAAGGTGCTCACCCAGCAGCGGGCGAAGGAGCTCGCGCAGCTGCCGAACATCGCGATCCTCTGCGGCCATTATGAGGGGATCGACGAGCGGGTGATCGAGGAAATCGTCGATGAAGAAATCTCCATCGGCGATTATGTGCTCACCGGCGGGGAGCTGCCGGCGCTTGTGCTGACCGACTGCATCGCCCGGATGCTCGACGGCACGCTTTCCAGCGCCGAAGGGCGGGAGAACGAGAGCCACTATCACGGGCTGCTGGAATATCCGCAGTATACCCGTCCGCCCGTGTGGCGGGGCAGGGAAGTGCCCGAAGTCCTTTTGTCCGGGCACCATGAGAATATTGACAAATGGAGAGCGGAGCAGAGCCTGCGGGTCACGGCGGAGCGCCGGCCCGACCTGCTTGAAAAGAAAAAGCCCGGGGAAGATTAAGATTCCCCCGGCGCGTTGAGGGGGGGCAGCCGCGCATGAACAAGGACGAAAAACAGAAAAAAAGGCTCTCGCCCTCGGTACGCACGGCAATCCTCGTCGCCGTCGTCCTGCTGGCCGCCATCATCGCCGCGTCGATTGTCAGGGCGTCAAACGTCAGGAAAAGAAACAACGCTT
This sequence comes from Oscillospiraceae bacterium, assembly GCA_902774165.1. GTDB lineage: Bacteria > Bacillota > Clostridia > Oscillospirales > Acutalibacteraceae > RGIG2774. The sequence goes on along the minus strand of CACYHJ010000030.1, from coordinate 7,933 downwards.
CCGAGCTTCCGGCGGTCACGTCGCAGAACGCGATCACCGATCTGCCGCAGGGGAGTCTTACGACCGCCGACGCGGCGCCCGCGACCGTCTCCGACCCGGTTCCGTCCACGGGAGCCGACAGCGTCAGCCTGACCTCCGCAGTTGTGACGGTTTTCGACGCGCAGGGATAAAATCCGCCGGGAATCCGGCGGTTTTTCTTTTGCAAATCAAGAATTCTGTTTCTCATGCCAAAAGCGCATTCTTTTTTCTGTCGAAATTGCACAAATCAAAGTTGCCAAAATTCACGCGTTTTATGCCGGTAAATGAAAAGTGAAAAAACAAAATTTAGTCGTTCTTAAATTGTTGACACTTTTAAATTTTGTGATATAATGATAACACAATCAAAGTTGCAAGACAGGGAGAGAGAGCGCAATGTTTGTGAAAGATGTTGTTGTACAGAATCAGGTAGGGCTTCACGCGCGTCCGGCGACCTTCTTCATTCAGAAGGCGAACGAGTTCAAGTCCACGATCTGGGTCGAAAAAGAAGAGCGCAGAGTCAACGCCAAGAGCCTTTTGGGCGTGCTTTCCCTTGGAATTATGGGCGGCGCGCAGATCCGCATTCTTGCCGAGGGTTCCGATGAGGAAGCCGCTGTTTCCGCGCTTGCGGAGCTTGTTGACACAGGCTTCGCGGAGTAATTTCGCGTAAATTCGAGCTGAAGTGTATCGGGCTGCCCGGTACACTTTTTTTAATTCGGAATTCGGAATTCGGAATGCGGAATTGTTCCGCCCGATATTTCGGATCATGTGGGGAATGGTGAGTCCGATGAATCCCAAACTGAAGCTCCTGCGGGAGAAGGCCATGCGGCTGCCGCTCACGCCCGGCGTTTACATCATGAAAAACAAGAGCGGCGATATCATCTATATCGGCAAGGCGAAAGCGCTGAAAAACCGCGTGAGCCAGTATTTCGGGTCCGATCACAATCATTCGATCAAGGTGCGCCGGATGGTTGAGAACGTGGACGATTTCGATTATATCCTGGTGGGCAGCGAGTTTGAGGCGCTGGTGCTGGAGTGCAGCCTGATCAAGCTGCATAACCCGAAATACAATATCCTGCTCAAGGACGACAAGGGCTATTCCTATATCCGCGTGGCGGGGGAGGAATGGCCGGTCATCTCCGCCGTGCTGCAGAAGGCGGACGACGGCGCGGAGTATATCGGGCCGTATATGAGCTCCGCTTCGGTCCGTAAGACCGTGGACGAGGCCAATTCCGTCTTTCATCTGCCCACCTGCGGCAAGACCTTTCCCTGCCGCACCCAGCGTCCCTGTCTCAATTATTATATCAAGCTCTGCGACGCGCCCTGCAGCGGCAAAATTACGCAAGCGGAATATAAAAAGAACGCCGACGCCGCGCTGGAGTTTATCCGCGGCGGCAGCAGGGAGATGCTTGCCCGCCTGAACCGGGAGATGACGGAGGCGGCGGAACGGCTTGAGTTCGAACGCGCCGCGAAGCTGCGCGACCGGATCCGCAGCATTGAGAAAATCAACGAAAAACAGGTGGTCGTCACCGAAAAGGACGCCGACTGCGACGTGTTTGCCATTGCCGACGGGCCGGATAAAAGCTGCCTGAACGTGCTGCGGTTCCGCAAAGGGCGGCTGGTGGACGGCGAGTATTTTTATTTTGAATCCGATACGCCGCAGGAAGCCCGCAGGGAGCTGATCACGTCGTATTATTCGATCCGGGAGGATCTGCCCGGCGAAATTTTTACCGACGGGGACGTCGCCGACGCCGCGCTTCTGGAGCAGTGGCTCGGGGAAAAGCGGGGCAAGCGGGTCTATCTGAGCGTGCCGAAGCGGGGCGAAAAGCTGCGGCTTGTGGAAATGTGCCGCAAAAACGCATCGGAAAAGCTCTTTCAGCGGCAGGGCCGCGTCTCGAAGGACAACGCGGCGCTGGAGGAGCTGCGGGAGCTGCTGGGATTGAAGCAGTACCCGGATTATATCGAATCCTACGATATTTCCCATACCGCCGGCAGCGACAACGTGGCGGGCATGGTGGTGTTCAAGAACGGCAAGCCCTTTAAATCCGCCTACCGGAAGTTTGCCGTCAGGGGCTTTGTGGGGCAGGACGACTACCGTTCCATGGCGGAGGTGCTGGAGCGCCGTTTTACGGAATACCTGAAGCAGAAGGACAGCGGCGAGGGCTTCGGCAGGCTGCCGGATCTGATCCTGCTGGACGGCGGCGTCGGCCAGGTCAACGCGGTGCGTCCGGTGCTGGACCGGCTGGGGATCAACGTCCCCCTGTTCGGTATGGTCAAGGACGACCGGCACCGTACCCGCGCCATCACCGGCGAGGGCGGCGAGATCGAGATCAATTCCAAACGCTCCGCCTTCACGCTGGTGTCGAGCCTGCAGAATGAAGTCCACCGGTTCTCCGTCGGTTACCATCATCAGAAGCACACAAAATCGACCTTCCGCGTCGAGCTGACCGAAATCGAGGGGATCGGCGAGAAAAAAGCCGCCGCCCTGATCAAGCGCTTCAAAACCATCCGGGCCATCCGGGCTGCCTCCGTCGACGAGCTTTGCGAGGCGGAGGGGATCAGCGAAAAGCTGGCGCGGAATATTTATGATTTTTACCATGCGGAGGAAGAGGAATATGAAGATTGAAACCGTCGTTTTCGATCTGGACGGCACGCTGCTGAACACGCTGGACGACCTGCGCGACAGCGTGAACCATGTGCTGGAATCGCACGGCATGCCGCCGCGCACGCTGCCGGAGATCCGTTCTTTCGTGGGCAACGGGATCCCGGCGCTGATCCGGCGCTCCGTCCCGGAGCATACCGACGGGCAGACGTTCGAGCACTGTCTTTCGGAAATGCTGGCCTATTACGCCGATCATTGCGATATCAAAACCGCCGCCTATGAGGGCGTCAACGAGCTGCTGCGGAGCCTGCGCGCCTCGGGCGTCGCCGCCGCCGTGGTGACGAACAAGGCGCAGAACGCCGCGCAGACCCTCTGTGACGCGAAGTTCGAGGGCTTGATCCCGCTGGTGATCGGCGGCGCGGAGGGCAGACGCTTCAAGCCCGCGCCGGACGGCGTGTTCGACGCGATGAAGACGCTGGGAGCATCGCCGGAAACCACGGTCTACGTGGGGGACTCCGACGTGGATATGCAGACCGCCGAAAACGCCGGGCTGCCTGCCGTCGGCGTGCTGTGGGGCTTCCGCGGCCGGGAAGATCTGGAGCCGTATCACCCCTTTGCCCTTGCGGCGACCCCGGAAGAGCTCGGGGAAATTCTGATCGGACGGCGGAGTCGTTGAACCCCGGATTGCTCTCATTGTACATCTCACGTTCTCCTCTTTTCGCCGAGCACAGCCCAACCGTGTCTCCGCTGCCCGCTCCGGTCGGTGCTTCTGCGGCAGGCCGCAGAGATCGCCACCGGCGATCCGCACCCCCGCGAAGCATAGCTTCGGCGGTTGCCGCTGAAAACAGTCCCCAGGACTGTTTTCTTAACGCGGCAATTTCACATCTTACCAAAGCGGCTCTGCCGCTTTTTTTCGGTAAAATAGATAAAAAACACGGCGTTAATTGTAATCGTCGGAAAGGGAAAAATCTTGCAGCGCTTCTTTTTTTATGTTATGATGATTATGGAAAAGGAGGTAACTGCGATGAAAAAAGTGCTTGCGATCCTGCTTACCGTTATAATGATTTATCCCGCCTGCGGGCTTCCGTCGTTCGCGGAAGGTGAATTTATCTTTGTTGAGCCGCTGCCGACTGAGGACGGCGACGCGCTGTCGGACGGAGATTTCTGGTTTGACGCAGACGGCTGGCTCGACTCCCTCGAAGTATTCGAAGTGAACGGCTACCGGATCGGGGAGAATACGGAGTATTATCTCGAAGACGACGGAAATACGATCACCGTCATTACGGCGGGCGACGGTCCGGGGGAGAACAACAGCATCTATTACGGCTTCAGAGACGGCGTGATCCCGACGGACCGCGTTGTCACGGACGATCAGCTGATCCCCGCCTTTATTTTTGACTATCTGTGCCGTCACGGGGAGACGGGCCCGCGGTGGAGCTGGCTTCCCCTCGCGGACGGCGACTGGCTTGAGAACGGGGATTACTATTTCGATCTTGAGGCGTTCAAGGAGGGAACGGCCCCGACGGAAGCGGAAGTCGGATCCATTCAGGACGTCTCCTGGTATATCAGCACCGACGGTCGCCGTCTGCGCACGTTCATGAGAGACGACGGCGCGCTTGATATCACCGATCTGCTGCCGGACGACGAAGACGCCGCGGTATTTTTCGCATACGTCAGGCAGCACGGCGTCGCATTCGTCTGCCCGCATCTGCAGACCGACCCCGTCGGCACCGTCCCCGTCTGCAAGGGGCAATGGCTGGACGTGAGCGGCGCCGATCCCCTGTATGGGACGTATACGTATGCCGTCTGTCGGCAGTGCGCGAAGATCCTGATCTATAACGGGGATGAGCTTGACGCGGCGGTGAGCATCGCAGAGCTGGCTGCGCTCGGGATCGTCCCGATGGTATCCCTGTCCCATCCCGACGGTGACGGGGACGGCGTCTGCGACGCGTGCGGCGCATACAAGCTGACCGACGAGATCTCCTGCGGCAGGTACTGGCTGACCGTTCCGCAGGCGGATGCGCCGTATAAAAGCAAGGCGGTCATCTGGGGCGCGGAGCAGGACGGCACGACCTGTTTCGAGCTTTATCTTGAAAATATGCTGCTTCAGCCGGAGGATGAGGAATACGCGATCCTCCTCCGGTGGATCTCGCAGCCCGCCGGCCACGACTTTGACGATACGATCGCCGCAAACGTGAGCATTATCCAGGCTCCCACCTGCACCGCTCCCGGCAGCAAGGACGTGAAGTGCAGCCGCTGCGACGCGACGAAATCCGTGCAGATCCCCCAGACGGGGCACGCATACGGCAAATGGACGAAGCTCAACGGGACGTATCATCAGCGCGTCTGCGCGAACGACGCAACACACGTTGAAAAAGCGAAGCATACCTGGCAAAGGACGGAGTACATAAAAGACGCTTCCGGCGCGGTCGTGGGGAAAAGATACGTCTGCGCGGACTGCGGCGCGAAAAAGACCGTAGCGCTGACAATCGACGATTTACAACGGCGGAGGCCCCGGAACAGGAGGGCACGACGGCGGAGGCCCCGGAAGAGGAGGGTGCAACGGCGGAGGCCCCGGAACAGGAGGGTGCAACGGCGGAGGCCCCGGAAGAGGAGCGTACAACGGCGGAGGCCCCGGAAGAGGAAGGCGAGACAATCCCGGAAGAGGAAGGCGAGACAATCCCGGAAGAGGAAGGCGAGACAATCCCGGAAGAGGAAGGCGAGACGGTCCCGGATGAGGAAGCCACGACGGTCCCGGATGAGGAAGCCACGACGGTCCCGGATGAGGAAGCCACGACGGTTCCGGATGAGGAAGCCACGATGGTTCCGGATGAGGAAGTCACGATGGTTCCGGATGAGGAAATCACGACAGTCCCGGATGAGGAAGTCACGACGGTCCCGGATGAGGAAATCACGACGGTCCCGGATGAGGAAGGTACCACCGAAGTTGCTCCGGATCAGCCGATCAACACCGAACCTCTCGCGCATATGGACAAAGAAAAGCGCGAAAAGTTCGTCGGAGATGATACCGGCATCCCTTCGGATCTCTTCGCTGTTGCGGTCGTTCAGGAAAAGAGTTATCTTAAGATCATGACCAAGACGACCGGAAAACACTTCAAGGCCGGCGTGACGATCTTCGACGCGAACGGTAATGAGCTCAGCGGGGATCAAATGCTCGGCACCGGCGCGATCATCACAGGCGAGAGCGGAACGGAATATCCCGTGGTCGTTCTCGGCGATACCGACGGCGACGGCAAGGTTGGAGCCGCCGACGCGAGAAGGGCGCTGCGGTCCGCCGCGAAGATCGAACTGCTTTCCGGTCTTTTTGAACGGGCTGCGGATATGGACGGCGACGCGAAGGTCAAAGCCGGAGACGCGAGAACGATCCTGCGGATCGCCGCGAGGCTCGAGGTCGTCACAAAAGAGATGCTTGAGGCGGGTGTCGACGCCGCCGTTGAGACAAACAAGGCGCAGAACGCCGCGCAGACGCTCTGCGACGAGAGATTCAGGAGACGGATCCAACCGGTGACCGGCTCTGTGTAAGGCGGGCGCTTCAAACCAGCGCCGGAGCGAGTCCCTCTGAGCGGATGAACGAATAAAAATAAGAAGCATACCGACCTCTGACGGCCGATATGCTTCTCTTTTTTTGAGTTGAGACCGGAGCGGAATCATTCGCCGGCTGCGCCGGGCGGTGTTTACCCGATCAGAATCCGGTCCGTCACCAGCGCGGCGGGGCCGATATAATCCCGTTTGTCCTGCAGCGGGGAGAGCTGGATGAAATCCCCGGCAAAGGACGCGCTGATCTTTTCGCAGTCCGCTTTGAATCGGGCGATAAAACCGTCGTTCCAGAGGTTGCCGAATACGATAATTTTCTCCGGGTCCAGCACCGTCGCGGTGTTGACCGCGGCGATTGCCAGCTGGTTGATGCAGCGGCGGAAAATGTCCCGGACCGGCGGATCCAGAATCTCGATGCCCCTGCGTCGCATTACGTTCATCAGCTCCGTCAGGTCACCCTTCAGCGCCCCGTGCAGCAGGGGGGTCGTCTCAGGGGAAAAGATCCTGCCGATGCCGGATTTCAGCGCGTAGGAGGAGGCGTAGGTCTCAAGACAGCCGCGCCGTCCGCACCGGCACAGCGCCGCGTCCGGGTCGACGATGTAGTGGCCGATCTCCTGCGCCGCCCGGCTGACGTGCCCGTCGGAAATCAGCGCGGACCCGATGCCGGAGCCCCATTTGATCAGAAACGCGTTTTCCGGGTGGCTGCCGTACAGGAGCTCCGCTGCGGCAAAGCATTTCGCGTTGTTTTCACAGCATACGGGCAGCCCGGTCTCCTCCCGCAGAAACTGTTCGATGGGCAGACCCCGCTGCCACAGCCCGAACGCCCCGTCCGTCTTGCCCGTTTCGGCGTTATACGCGCCGACAATGCCCACGCCGACGCCCAGCAGCGGATCCGCGGGTGAGCCGGTCTGCTTCAGCTCGTTTATCTTCCGGGCAATCTGCCGCAGCGCCGTCTCCGCGTCCGGCAGGGTGCGCAGCTTGTCCGCGCAGACCAGCGTCCCGTCCAGTCTGACAAGAGAAATATAGGTGACGTCCGTCTCCACGTTGACGGAGATGGCGTAGTATTTATCAAAACAGGTGGACAGCATGATCTTATGCCGTCCTGCTCTGCCGGTCGTCCCCTCGCCGTGCCCGCTTTCTTTGATGATCCCCCGCTCCAGAAGCTGTGCGCAGATGATTGTGACCGCCGCGGGCGTGAGCCCCAGCGTGTCGGCGATATCCTTGCGCGACAGGCTGCCTTCCCTGCTGAGAAGACGCAGAATCCCGGCGATATTTTTGTTTTTTACATCCGACATGTTGATCCCGTTGACGTTCATGATAACCTCCTGTGCATCAAGGCTTCGCGGCGTGCTTTTCGCGGTTCTTCAGCCGGCTCGCGTTTATAATTATACATTATAGTAATTACTGTAATATTAATACTTTTAATTAATTCTGTCAAGCAGAAATTGTGAATTTTCATGAAAATCCGCGCCGATTGTCCGCTCGCTCTATTGACATTTTACGGAAGCGTGATTATAATAAAGTCAAACGAAATTTGCAAAGGCGGTTTATTATGAGATCGATTATTGTATTTTTTTCCGTCATTCTGACGGTGTTCACAGCCTTAATCGGCACGACGCCGGTCAACGGTGAGAATATCTGCTTTATCGGGCACAGAGGCGCATCCTTCCGGTATCAGGAGAATACGGCGGAATCCTTCCGGAAGGCGGGGGAACAGGGCTTCGGCGGCGTCGAGACCGACGTGCGCATCACAAAGGACGG